>QNDS01000039.1 GCA_003644925.1 Candidatus Fermentibacterota bacterium | reverse complement strand
GTATCGCTTTTCGCAGCCTGCATCGGATGCCGCGGATGCAGAGAAGCATGTCCTATATGCAGCTGCGTTCTCTGCGATTACGAAACTGCACGCACCCTGCATTCTCCTGAACTCGTCCGGGCCGAAGCTAAGCGGAAAGGATCAGTGAGGGTCCCTGCGGGAACTCTCCAGTTCCAGCTAGGCAGGCTCATGCATATCTCTCCTTCATGTACGGCGTGCGGTCAGTGCAGCGATGTATGCCCCGTGGATATTCCTGTTGCTGATATTTTTATCAGGGCGGCTAATCTGGTTCAGGAATCTCTTGACTACGCCCCGGGCAGAGATACCGATGATACCCCTCCCATGGCAACCTACCTGGAAAAGGAACTGCTGGACATAACCGACTGATCTATCTTTCCGGAACCTCTATCAGGCAGCCGTAAGGTGCCATATGGTAATCTCCGAGAAGCTCATCAGGATTACCCTCAGCTTCAAGCGAATCTCTCCAGACAATGAAGGACATGGCATCCGTTCGGACTCCTATGACGCTGAAGATACGCATCATGCCGCCGCTTTCCTGTATGTAGCTGTCGGCTTCTTCGATCTCCAGGATAACCCTTTCACCGACATGAAGAGTCAGGAAATAATCCATAAGAGGATCGGTGGACCAGAAGGATCTTAAATCCCCGCTCTCATCGCGAATGACCGGGTGAATGTAATCGCCGACCTCGTAACCGAGCATAATACCGACTACAGTTGTAGAATCGTACACTACATTCGGCGAAAACTCAAAGTCATCGGCAACAACACCCGATAGCAGAGCGATAATCATAATCAGGCTCAAATTCAACCTCCTCCCCATTTATGAAGCTTTCTGATACTGTGCAAACTGAATATTGCTTTAAAAAAGAAGAAAACAAGGCCGGGCTAGCTATCCAAGCTCTCAATGAGGGAGTTTTCGAAGATTGAAAGCATTTCATCCATTTCCTTCTTCGTCGTAACCAGTGGGGGCCACAGGTAAAGGATTGAACCCAGCGGACGTATGAAAAGCCCATTTCCGCGGGCAGTATCGGCAATCTCAAGAGTGTTCTGCGCGCCGCCGCTATCTTCGCTTATCTCCAGCGCGCTCATGCATCCAAGAGCTGTTGATCCGCGAACCCCCGGAATGCTCCTGTACCCGCTGAACGCCTCCGAGATCATTCCCGCAAGCATCTTTACATTTCCAAGAATGTTATCCCGTTCATATATGTCAATTGCAGCGCAGGCGGCGGCAGCAGCAATTGGATTACCGCAGAATGTGTGTCCGTGGTAGAAGGTTCTGTCCATTCGGGAATCACTTTTGAAGGCATCGTAAATCTCTTCTGACGCAACAACGGCGCTCATTGGAAGCGACCCTCCGGTAAGCCCCTTCCCTATGCACATCATGTCCGGCACTATTCGGGCAAGCTCCGAGGCGAACATTTTGCCGGTCCGGCCGAATCCCACCGCGATTTCATCCAGAATAAGAAGCACATCGTTCTCATCACATAGTTTCCTTAATCGCGAAATATACCCGGGCGGATAGATCCTCATGCCCGCCGCGCCCTGACATACGGGTTCTATTATCACCGCGGCAGTGGAACCGGAATATTCAGTTACAGCCTTCTCCATCGAAGCGAAACACGGAAGCTCGCAATCCTCTGGTTTCCTGCCGTATCTGCAGTGAAAACAATGCGGTGATTCAGCTTGGATCGATCTGTTCAGAACATGCTCCACCGATCTGTGAAACCTTTCTATGTATCCCAGCCCCACGCAACCGAGAGTATCGCCGTGGTATCCGCCGGAGAGAGATATCATCTTTCTCTTCTCCGGCTTACCCCGGTTCCACCAGTACTGCAGTGAAATCCTCATTGCCGCTTCCACCGAAGAAGCGCCGTCAGATGCATAGTAAACCCTTGAAAGATTCCCCGGCGCGATAGCCGCTATCTTACCCGAAAGCCTGATAACCTCCGTATGTGACATGCCGCCGGTGATCGAGTTCTGAAGAATGCCCGACTGCTTTCTGATGGCACCGACAATATCCGGATGGCTGTGTCCCAGATTCATGCACCACCAGGAACTTATTCCATCAAGCAGTCTCCGTCCATCGGTATCGATCAGGTAAACACCTTCAGCTCTTTCAATGATTGGAAACTCTTTCTGCTCAAGAGAATTGATATCGGTATATGGATGCCAGAAATGGCTGATGTCCTTCCTGCGAAGGTTCTCCGTTCTGTTCATGACTGTTCCATGATGCTCCGGCACAATCCGGACATGCTCTCCATGAAAGATGAATTACCCGCCAGTTCTTCGGGATTTCGCATATGCGCGATCTCCAGGACCCGGACTGAGTCACCGTATTGGGCTATAGCATGGGTGTTATCTCTTGTTACTATTGAAACATCTTCTGTAAGGTGATTCACAACAACTGCTGCAACCCGTAATCCGGCATTCCGCAGAGCCGCAAGCGACAGCAGGGAGTGATTGATTGTACCCAGGTCTCCTCTGGCTACAAGGACTACAGGCCAGTTCAGTTCGACCATGAGATCCAGCATTTTCTCGCTGCCGTTAAGCGGCACCATTACCCCTCCGGCACCCTCGGCAATCAGATAATCGCATTTCTCAAACAACTGATCCATTTTTCCAGTGATGGTTTCCACATCAGGATACACACCGGTCATCCTTCCCCCGAGATGGGGTGAACATGCCAGGCTGTACCGGAACGGACACATCAGATCCATCAGGTCTTCGCCGGGCGAAAGATCCGCGGCTTTGAGGCTGAATTCAAGATCAGGCGCGGAGAGTTTGCCATCGATCCGGGGACATCCTGTCTGAACAGGTTTGACAGGAAGAGCGGACACTCCCGAGTCGGTTAAAGCCTTCAGCAGCCCCGCTGCAACCAGTGTCTTGCCGACACCTGTGCCGGTACCGGTTACGAACACTCCGCGCACGCTTACATCCTTATTCCGAGAAGGTACAGGACTCTGTATGTTGAGGAGACTCTTCGGGAATCATCAACCTTGAAATGCCTGCTGTAGTACTCCGTCATCCTCCTCATGCTTCCGGGTTTCAGGAATGCGGAGCTCTGATCGATACCGGCTCCAATTCCTCTGATCGCCTTCAGTACTTCAAGCGGATTGTCGTATACGCAGGAAACACTTTCAACTGAACTTGACAGGACATCCATTCCGCTTTTCTCGAAGCGGGATATCCATTCCTCTCCCGTATCCAGATCAAGCTGGCGCATCACACTGCGGGCTCCGCGGATACAGCTTTCCACAAGTTCATGCAGCATTCCCCGCAAGGGAATAGCCATAAGACACATTCCGCCGGCTTCCAGCATAGCATATATGCTCTGTGCGAGACCTCTCCTGTCGTGGATCCACTGAAGAGAACAGCTTGAAGCAACAAGATCGTACCTTCTTCCAGTTCGGCAGTACTCTTCGGCATCTGCTACAAGAAAGGACATGCGCCCCGAATGGTTCAGTTTAGATCTGCAGCTCTCCACCATATCCGGAGAAATATCCAGCGCTGTTATATCTGAAGCCGGAAAACGATCCAGCAGCTTTTCTGTGAGAAGTCCCGTGCCGCAACCGATTTCAAGGATCGAGCCGGCGGCAGTATCCGGGTGAACAAAATCCATTAATCTCTTCGCGATAATCCTGTGATGGCGCGCATACCTGTCGTACAGACAGGCTGCCTTTCCGAAACTGTATTCAACGGCTTCCTTACAGGGCGATGCAGTATTCAATGAGCTCATTCAGCAGATCCCCCACTATCTCTGGTTTTACAAGGGGCAGGAGATGCCCTGCATTTTCAATGTATGCACCGCGGGAAAGGGAGGTATTCCTCATGATGTATTCGCTGCACTCGGGAGGGATCACTCTATCATCCCTTCCATGAACCATCATCAGCGGAATATCGGGGGTAAGACCGGCATCTGTGTGGATCATGTATTCCAACCCTGACATCAGAGATTCCATGGAAATGGAATCGGATTCTTCCAGCAGGTTTTCAATGATGCAAGTATCTTTCGCGGGGCAGAGGCATTGCTCGAAAAAAGCCCTCAAATACACTTTTCTGTTCCGCTCCAGCAGAACCCTGATCTTTTCCGGAATATCCCTGGAAACTCCCGGTCTTCCGGCTCGCTCAACAAGGCAGCACATGGATGATGCAAGGAACAGACCGGCTATTTTGCCGGGGTTCAATTCTGCTGCCCGGAGGGCTATCTGTCCTCCCATTGACCAGCCAGCCACAATGCATCTTTCAGTGTTCTCAGCAATTCTCCTGTCCAGATCCCCATCGATAGCTTCGGGCCACTCAACCGGCTCAATATCCAGTTTATCCGGAAGAATCTTCAGAACCGGTTTCCAGACTGTGCTTTTCGTTGCCCAGCCAGACACAAGATAGAGTTTCACTGATCGCCGCCGGTGATTGAGTTCAGTTTCCCGGCTGTATAAGACAAATCCTCCGCGGAATGCCTGAGCGTAACCGAAAATCTTATCCGTGCCGTCCCGGTGGGGACAGTAGGCGGTCTTACGGCTACAGCTGAAATAGCGTTCCTCTTCAAGTATTCCGAAAGAGCAACAGCATCGCGATTATCCCCCACCCGAACAGGCACTATCTGTGATTCTGATGGTGCTGTAGAAAAACCTGTGGATTCTATCATCCCTCTAAATCCGGATGCCAGATCCAGCAGTTTTCTTCCCGATTCTGGCTGTGAATCGATAATATCCAGGGCTTTGAGGGCTGCTGCGGGTGCCGCTGGAGGCAATCCTGTGGAGTAGATGAATGTTCTTGCTCTGTTAATCGAATACTCAATAAGATCTGCATTACCAGCGACAAATCCGCCGTAGCTTCCAAGAGCTTTGCTCAGTGTACCTGTTACAGCGTGAGGTCTTATCCCGAGCTCCCTGCATATCCCTCCCCCATTCCCGAATACCCCTATTGCATGGGCTTCATCACCTATAAGATCGCAGCCGTATCGCTTCGACAGTTCCGCAAGCTTCCGCAGCGGAGCGATATCCCCATCCATACTGAAGAGCGAATCGGTTAAGATGAAACGATTTCCCCTGCATATTCTGTTCGAGAGGAAGTACTCCAGGTGATCCGTATCGCAATGGCGGTATCTGAACACACCGGCCCTGCTCAGCAGCGCTCCATCAACCAGGCTGGCATGATTCAATCTGTCCGCAAACAGAAGATCGTCCCTGGATGTTATCGCACTGAGAAACCCGGCATTCGCCAGATACCCGCTTCCGAAAAGCAGAGCTGATCCCATACCGGTCAAACGGGCAAGACGCTTCTCCAGCTCTTCGTGAAGACCGATATTACCAGACATCAGTCTGGATGCAGCAACACCGGAACCGTACCGTTCAATCGCCCTCATGGATGCTTCTTTCAACATTGGATGATCTGCCAGACCCAGATAATCGTTTGAAGAGAACTCCAGCACATCCGGTTTCCTTACATGCAGCATCCTTGTAAGGCCTTCCCTTTCAATTCTGGCCAGGTCCCCCGTATAGGTTCTCATTCGGCCCGAACCCTTCCCGCAGCTGCAAGCAGCTCAATATCCTCCTGAAATCCTGATCCGGAGATTGTGAGAAGATCGCCGGTCATTATTCCTGTAACTCCAGCCCGGAATATCTCCTTCTCGTACTCGGCAAGCATTCCCCTGCCTGCACAGATGCGCAGTTCGGAATCAGGGCAGACCATTCCGAACATGATAACCGTTTTCAGCATATCAACCGGTGAAATGTTCTCCTTTCGAGTGGTGAATTTAGTGCCCTCCAGCGGAATGAGGAAATTCAGCGCGATCGAATCAACCTGCAGCTCCCGAAGCTCGAAAGCCATGTTCACCCTCTGGGGGAGGCTCTCTCCAAGGCCTATGATTCCTCCGGAACAGACTTCCAGTCCGGCCGCTTTTGCCATGCGTACAGTATCAGCCCTCTCCTGCCATGTATGGGTTGTGCATACCTCGGGAAAGTACGTTCTTCCAGTCTCCAGGTTATGGTGATACCGCCGAAGACCCGCATTCTTCAGAAGCCTCAGCTGCCGCAGAGTAAGAATCCCGAGGGAGGCGCACCAGAATGGTTTTTCACCCTTCCCGCTCGATATCATTTCGCAGATACAGGTCAGATCTTCTTCAGTGGGGGATCGGCCGCTGGTCACAATTGAAAAATGTCCAGCGCCATGTTCAAAGGCTTTTTCCCGCGCAGAAAGTATCCGGCAGACATCCATCATCGGGTATGACTTGTGCGGGGATGAACTGAAGGATGACTGGGCACAGAATGAGCAGTCTTCGGTACAGTCACCCGATTTCGCGTTGATTATACTGCAGAGCGAAATCTCACCGGAAGATCCCCGGGCTGCTCTGATGCCCTCACTCAGTGCTAGTAATGATTGAATCCGGTCCTGTGGGGTAAGAAGGATCTCCATGGCTCCGGCCGGACTGACTGCCTGCATATTCTTATCAGCTCAGCTGCCCTGTGAAGCTCCATGCAGAGAAGCATCCCCGGCGTACACGAAACGTACCGTAGCATCGGGAAGCTCAAGCTTCAAGGCTCCATTTGTTGTGATCCCTGCAACTTTTCCGCTGACAACCCTGTTTACGGTTCTTACGTCAACCTGTTTACCCTTCAGCAGGGAATGCTCATCCCACTCATCGATGATGAACTCAAGGTTACCCTCGATCAACCACCTGTTGTATACTTTTTCGAACTCTTCAAGCAGGAATGCTGCAAGCCTTACCCTCGAATACTCAGTGTCTGTCTCAATTGAGAGTGAAGTAGCGATATCCCGGATAGAATCATCGAACGGCTTCAGGTTTACATTGATTCCCGTGCCTACCACAACGTGATTCACCCTGTCGATCTCTGCCTTCATTTCGCACAGAGTACCGCTGATCTTTCTGCCGCGGCAGTAGATATCATTCGGCCACTTTATCCCGAAAGGAAGATCTGATACCATACGTTCAAGAGCTCTGACAGACGCGATAACAGATAGAACAGGTATCTGCGATGCATCAGCTGGAGAAACCCCGGGCCGCAGAATAATGGAGAGATAGAGATTGCTTCCGAAGGGTGAAATCCACTCTCTTCCCATTCTGCCCCTGCCGTTTGTCTGCTGATCTGCGGTGATGACTGTACCGTGAGCAGCCCCCCTGGCAGCAAGTGTCATAGCAAGGCTGTTGGTTGAATCAACCGAATCCATATAAATGATCTCGCTTCCGAAGCATTCTGTATCAAGATACCGATGGATCTCATCACTTATGGGCAGGTCAATACCCTCCGAGAGCCGGTATCCACGGTTGGAGACAGCATCGATAATGTAGCCCTTTTCACGCAGTTTCCCTATGCTTTTCCATACAGCTGAACGCGAGACACCAAGTTCTGCAGATATATCCTCACCTGATATATAATCCCGACTGTTCCTGAGAATTTTCAGAATCCTGCCACTATTGCCGATCACGGTGTATTCTCCATATCTTAATGGTATAAAAATATTTATCTTTGCGCAGGACATTCAGCACAGAGGTGATTATGTACGGCGGGACAATTATTGTCAACCATATTTATTATACGGGTTGACGATATGTCCACCCATCTCCCGGATCAGGTTTTGAATCCCTGTTTGTATAGGGTTTGACGTCTATCAGAGGGGTTCCATCAAGAACGCTCAAGCCGGAAGTATATATTTTCCTTCCCTCTATACGAAGCAGTCTTGCAACATCAAGTCCGATGGGATTAGGCCGGTTGGGAGACCTGCTGGCAAACAGCCCAACCGTCCCGCCTTTGAGTGAAGGCGGGTGAGCGATGTTTGAACCATTGTACCCCCTTATCCTGTCCATATGAAAAAGAATTATGATGTATCTGAAACACTCAAGATCTACAAGCGCTGTTTCGTATTCCGGCAGGAGTTCAAGAACGAAGGGTCCCTCCGTATCGTCCTCTTCTGCCTGAAATGGAGCCATATCCGGGTAAGGTGTGTGTATCGTTCCGATAGATCTGTATACAATTTCATTCATAGATAAATCCATCCGGCTTCATTGTAATTCTGTGACCTCCACTCTGTACATCTGGATGATAAAATACGACACAAACAGCATTCGTGCCATTGATTCGGAGTCCATGCTGAAATCGGGGCTTGCCTTTGTATATATGTAGATAGTATATGATACCCGCATTAAATAATACTCTATTAAGAGGGGTATTCCTGTTATCGCATTCTGAAAAACAAAGGATGAGCTTCTCATGGAACCGTCAGAGCGAAAAGAACAGTTGCCTGATACCGGCATGCAGTGTGGTGTCTGTCCTATTGATGGATTGAATGCCGAGGAGTGCATCGATTTTTTTAAGAGCATGGTAGCAGCAATCACTGAACCGATTCTCATACTGAATTCCGAGCTGAAATGCGTATTCGCAAATAAAAGTTTCTCCGAGATGTTCGGTATCGAACCATCAAACATCAAGGAAGTCTCCGTTTACGATATCGGCGACAAACTTCTTGACCTCAAAGGGCTCAGGGACCTTCTGGAAGAGCTTCTTTCAATTCACAGAGATTTCGACGGGTACGAGGTCAATCTGAAGCTGATCAACATCGGTGAGCGGACCATGTCGCTGAACGCAACCGATGTTCATCAGAGGAGTAATTCTGAGCGGCTCCTGCTTCTGAGCTTTTTTGATATTACGGAACAGAAGAAGGCTGAAAGAATACATAGATTGAATGAGAAAAAGTACAGATCCCTGTATGAAACATCACGCGATGCCATCATGATCCTTGAACCTCCTGACTGGTCATTTACCGCAGGAAACCCGGCCACTATTAAAATGTTCGTATGCGAGAATGAAGCCGATTTCACCTCACAGCAGCCCTGGCTTCTTTCACCGGAGTACCAGCCTGATGGGCAGGTATCCGGTCTTAAAGCAAAAGAAATGATCGAGAGAGCTATCGAGGACGGATCCAACTATTTCGAATGGACTCACAAGCGACTCAATGGGGAAGAATTTCCAGCAACTGTTCTTCTGAGCAGGGTAGAACTCAAGGGAAAAGCGCTCCTTCAAGCTACGGTAAGAGATATCACCGGACGGAAACAGGTTGAAGATGAACTCGCAACACACCGGTTCCACCTTGAGGAAATAGTCGTAGAGAGAACAGCAAAGCTGAAAGAGAGCGAAGAGAAGTACCGCACTCTTGTAGAGCAGAGCCATGACGGTATTTATATCTACGGTAACAACCGTTTTCTATTCGTTAATGATAGACTTTGTGACCTGATGATATACCCCAGAGATGAACTTCTGAAGATGGAGTTCTCAGAGCTCCTGCACCCCGATGACAGATGTATGGTCAACGATAACGGAATTGTTGTAGAAGGCGTCTCCGAAATTCCAAACGTATTCACCGTCAGACTGATAAGAGGGGATGGTGATCTTCGGCATATCGAGTTTTCAATTCGAAGTTTCACCTACAGCGGTGAAGATGCGATACTCGGAGTTGCAAGGGATATTACAATCCTGAAGAAACTGGAAGATGAACAGAAGAAAATCGAAAAGCTTGAATCCCTGGGACTTCTTGCCGGGGGCATCGCCCACGATTTCAACAATTTCCTGACAGCCATCATGGGAAACATCTCACTCGCAAGAACAATGGTTGAACCGGGAAGTGACCTGTATGAGATCCTGACAAGCTCCGAACACGCAGCCAGCCAGGCATCCAATCTCCCTCGGCAACTTCTCACATTCTCCATGGGAGGAGATCCTGTCAAGTCACTGGAATCGATTGCCAGAATTCTCAGAAACTCAGCTGATTTCGCCCTGAGCGGCTCCAGTGTAACAGCCGAGTACACCATTTCAGATGACCTTAAACAGGTTATCGTCGATGGAGAACAGATCGGTCAGGTCATCAGTAATATTGTAATAAATGCGAAACAGGCTATGCCGGGTGGAGGCCGTATCAGTATTAGCGCAGAGAACACCCGGATGCCCGAGAACAACCCTGCTGCTATTCCCGCAGGCCAGTACGTTTCAATTGCAATAAAGGATGATGGCTGCGGCATTGAAAAGAGCCATCTAAGCAGAGTATTCGATCCGTTTTTCACAACGAAACAGAACGGAACGGGGCTCGGCCTTGCAACCTCATATTCGATCATCAGGAAACATAATGGGTACATAAAAATTGAGACAGAAGCAGGTGCAGGCAGCACCTTTACAATATACATTCCGTCTGATCAGCCTTCCCTTACCACCGATACTCAGGAACCTGGGCCGGAAAAGCTCTCCGGGGGGAAAGTACTCGTAATGGATGATCAGGAACTTGTCAGAGAGACCGTTATGACCATGCTCAACAGACTTGGTTACGAAGTTGACAGTGCGGTCGACGGAACAGAAACAATTGAAAAGTACAAAGCAGCCATGAGCAATACAGAACCTTATACCGCAGTAATTCTGGATCTTACAATACCCAACGGCATGGGGGGGATGGAAACCATGGAAGAGCTGCGAAAGATGGATCCGGATGTGACAGCGATTGTATCCAGCGGGTACTCAAACGCACCGGTTATGGCTGATTACTCCATGTATGGCTTCGCTGGAGTCATGATGAAACCATATTCCATCAGTCAGCTTTCAGACCTGCTGCGTGAAATCCTGGATGAATAAACCGAAGCGTTTAATCTATCTGCCAATCTGAGGGCAATTTACAGCTTATATTCTTCGAACGGAGCATCTCCACCAGCTCATCGAAGTCCTCGATCGTCCCGGACTTCATATCGTACTCCTCTATCAGCTCAACTGCCTGATCAAAAAGTCTCAGGGAGGATTCCAGGTTCCCAATCTCAATCTCCGCCATGCTTTCGATACTGAGGGAATGGCAGAGGCTGAAGGGATCGTTGATCTGAACAGATATTTCTCTGGACTCTCTGCAGTATTTAATTGCAGGTTCAAGGTCTCCCATCAACCTGTAAATGTTACCGATGTTAAGCAGTGAAATACATTCTGATTGTTTAATACCACCGGCACGAGCCATATCAAGGGATCTAAGCCTGAAGTCAAGGGAGCGGTCAAGCTCACCCTGCATCCTTGAAAGGATTCCCAGATTATTGAGTATACTGGCCGAAAGTGCTTTATTACCTATATCGATCTGACACTCAAGCGCTTCTTCAAACAGTTCGCCTGCTCGCTTCAGGTCTCCTTTTCTAGCACAAACGATAGCATAACCATTGAGAGCGTAGCCAAGCGAATACCTGCTGCCCAGTTCCCTGCTGATTTTAATGGAATTGCGATAACTGGCTTCCGCTCTATCTGAATCACCTCTCCTCGACAGTAAATTACCTATGTTAGTGTAGGTGGCTGAGATATTACTTCCACTGCCAAGCTTAACATGTATTGCAAGGGCTTTTTCGTAGTATTCAAGTGCTTCCACGCTTTTTCCCGTATCGGACAGGTAGTTTGCCAGGCTGCCGTAGATAAGGCCTTTCAGTCTTTCGTTATCAGCCTCATCCGCCTTATTCAGAGCGAGCTTGAACAGACTGTCGATTTCATTCATCTCTCCCAGATTCTGAAGTAGAATACACTTCGATCTGAGTGCCTGCGCTTCGATCAAAGGGTTGCTTCGCTCCCTGGCATTCTCAAGGATATTATCGATAATTTCCATAGCCTCTGAAACCCTGCCTGACCAGGCCAGAACCCCGTGTTTCGCTTTGAGCGCCTTCATGCTGGCCAGCCATTTATCCTTATTGGAATGATCGGATGCAAGATCTAGTATTATGTCAGCGAGACGCAGGATTTCTTCACTCTGTTCATTTACAGTGGCACTCTCCAGAGCATTCACAGCCCACTCAAGTGTTTTTTCATCATCACCAGCAGCTCTCCAGTGATTGAACAGGATCGGCGCCAGAACGGACGATTCATCGGGATAGAGCATCTCCAGGGCCTCCGCGATACAGCGGTGTATAATCCTCCTGTTGTGTACCAGCATAGTGCTGTAGACTGATGTCTGAACCAGATCGTGTCTGAAGGAGATCCTGTCGCTTTCGGTTCTGGCAAGAAACCCTTTGTCGATAAGAGCATCCAGTGTTCTGCTCAGGTTAATTTCAAGTTCCAGATCCGCAAGCATCCGCTCAAGCACAGGTATTCTGAAATCGACACCGATGATCGATACCAGCTGGAGTATTTTTCGCTCATCGCGAGGGAGTTTATCTATTCTCGCCTGAATCAGCGACTGAACTGAAGATGGTATCTCCACCTGGTCTGCCTTCAGGGACAGACCCCACAGCAAGTTTCCATGAGGTTGAATCCCCCCTGAATCGATCAGCCCGAGAACCAGCTCCTCAGCGTAGAAGGGATTTCCCCTTGCTCCTCTGGTGATGAGGTCCTCAAGATCTTTTTCGAAGGATCCGCCACCCTGATCGTCTGAGATTATGTAACTTGTGATCGTATTGATATCATCGCTGCAAAACGCTTCAAGGGTGATTATTTTCCATTCGTTGTTCTTAATATCAAAGGTTCTCTCAGATGGTCTTTCAGTCGCAGCGACCATGATCGGATTGAAAAATCTTCCGGATTCAAGAAACAGCTGCAGGACTTTAATCGAGGGTTCGTCAATCCAGTGCATATCCTCCAGAACAAGGATAATGAAACCCTTGAGGCTTATTGCATCCAGCATCAGTCTTATGGCTACCGTCCTGATTCGGCTTACCTCAGGCATTTCATCCATTGGATCGATCCTGGTCAGAGACAGGAGATTGGCAATGATCCGGGATACCTCTTTCAATTTGACTTGCATCGCTCTGTCACTGCAGTCTTCGGCGAACTCCAGAATCTTCCCTTTGATCTCTTCAGATGTTTCATTCTCGACATTAAGGTATTCCCTTAAAATGTCTATCCATATCCAGAAAGGAGTCCGGACATAGGGCCGGGCATGCCCGTGAAGTATCTGCGCATCAGATACCTGAAGAAGAAAATCATGAAGCAGCCTGGATTTACCTATTCCCGCTTCCCCTGTTATCCTTATCAGAACGGGTTTCTTCTTCTCTCCGAAAGCGTCCCGCAAAGTCGACATCAGTGTTTCAGTCTCACTAACTCTGTTAACCATTGGAGCGTCTGATAACCTCCGTGCCCTCTGCCACCTCTCGAACTGAATGCTTCCCGGTCCAAGGGGGATGAATAGTTTAACAGGAGAACTGATGCCGCGGATATCAACGGTTCCATGCACTTTGAATCTGAAGAGTTCTCCACATTCTTTCCGTACTTCCTGTGTAACCATTATCGTTCCCGGACTGGCCAGCTCTTCTATGCGCGATGCAAGATTTACCGTTGCACCCATGGCTGTTAAATGACCGCCCGGGTCGGGCGCCACGGTGACTGAACCGAAGTCTATGCCTGTTCTGGCTGCTATACAATCGCTGCCGGGAAACAGGGGGCCAACCTCCTCCAGAATATCAAGCATCCGGAGTGCACAGCTAACGGCTCTTGCGCTGTCATTCTCCGCCGATGCCTTTGCTCCGAAGAGCGCCATTAGCCTGTCGCCCTCGAATTTATCGACATACCCGCCAAAGGATTCCACCACCGAGGAAAGAAAGCCCATTATCCGGCTGATGAGACTGTGCACTACTTCATGATCCAGGGATTCACTCAGACTTGTAAAGCCTGCCAGGTCAAGAAAGAGAACGGCAACTCTACGCCTTTCCCCCTTCCTCAGCCTTCGAGTTTTCCCCGATAACAGCCTTTCCTTCCCTGCGTACCTGGAAAGACTTTCTTCAAGAAGGTCGTTTATCTCAGGCGGCAACAATTTCTGTTCATGCTCAGCCAGAATAATTCCTCTCTTCAGATGTTAAGACATGAATTTACAGTGCATGCCGGACTATAGCAAGGTTGAATCGTTTATAATACATCTTCGCGCTCATTCTGTCTGAAGGGAGCTATCCACCATGGGAGCAGGTGAACTTGCTGCTCTGGCAACAGCCGTATGCTGGACGGTTACAGTCATGTCTTTCGAGACATCGGCAAAGCGGGTAGGTTCTCTTCCTGTCAACATACTTCGTCTTCTCGCAGGGCTGATCTTCCTGTCAGCATACTCACTTGTTACGAGGGGAAAGATCTTTCCCACCGACGCGGGCGGTTTGCAATGGCTCTGGCTCGGCATTTCAGGTATTGTGGGTTTCGTCATAGGAGATCTGTGCCTCTTCAGAGCCTTCATACTGATTGGAAGCAGAATCTCAATGGTGATCTTCTCTCTTGTCCCTCCCATTACTGCACTGACAGGTCTGATGGTGCTTAATGAAACCCTCTCTCTGAAACACTGGCTGGGTATTACAGTCACAGTGACGGGTATCTGCATGGTCATCCTTATCAAAGGTACCGGGAAAATGAAGCTGGCGCATTCCGTTTCTGGTATTCTTCTCGCACTGTGCGGTACTGCAGCTCAAGCCTTCGGGCTTGTATTGAGCAAATACGGTATGGGAAATTACAACGCTTTTGCGGCGACTCAGATCAGGATCATCGCAGCATTGGCCGTTTTCATCCTGATAGTACCTCTCGCAGGTCTCACAGGCAGAGTAAAACTGGCTCTTCGCGATAAAACCGCGATGAAATTTCTTGCAATTGGTTCGTTCTTCGGTCCATTTCTTGGAGTATCCCTGTCACTTATTGCAATAAGGCTGATAGAAGTTGGAATAGCATCCACGATTATGGCTATGGTCCCTGTATTCATTATTCTGCCCGAGGTATTCCTGATGGGCAAGAAAGTAAGACCCCTTGAAATTGCAGGGGCGCTTGTAGCGGTTGCAGGGGTTGCCCTTGTCAGTCTATGAGTATTCCATCAAACCTGGAAGAAGGTTAGTGTAAATGAGGTTATTAACGGTGTTTCTATTTGTCTTCGGCTCAGTTTACGGAGAGATGGTAATTCCCGAAAATGCTGGAGATTCGCTCCGAACGCTAATTGTCAGTAACGGACCTGATGCTCTGATAGAGTATATCGAGATATTCGATCCGCCACAGAGGCTTCAGCTATATCAGCTTGCCCGTGAGGCTATTGTCTTCAGCACATGGGATGGTCAGAATCTGGATGATATCGCAGCAGTCTCTGAAGCTGGAATCGCCGAAGCAATGGGGCAGGCGAACAACGCGCCTAATTCCCTTGCTACTATAGCGCTGCTGGATCTGGCAAACGTGATGTCCTACAATCTTTCTGCGGATCTCGCCGAATGTTGGCCGGGGGATACTCTCACAAGACACGATAGACACTTTGAGCGCGGTTTATCAGCAGCACTGCAATGTGTAACCTGGCGACACGAACTGGACAAGGGTGATTTTTCGCTGTTTATCGCTTTCTGGGCTGCGGGAATGCATCAGCTTTCACTGGGCAGACCAGAGGAAGCTGTATACAATCTCGTTTCATCCCTGAATCACGCGCAGCGGTACACCGCCGGACAGGGCAGGCCTCTCGGACTGACTTCCGAAGCCGGGTATGAACTTATCCTTGCCCACGGTTACCTCGGCCTGGCAATGGAAATGTGCGGCAGCGATGACGATCAGTACGAAAGGGCAATAAGAGCTTTTGAAGAGGGATTCGAAAAGTATCCCGAACTTGCGGATGATTACAGATTTGGAATAGCCCAGCTTCAATGGGCAAGGGAACAGCTTCTGATTGACTGAAGATGAGAACTGGCAGGATGGTATTCCTGATATACGCGGATTCATGATGTAATGCAGATCATGTATTGCGATTTCCGGTTGAATGTGAGATAGTAATGTGAGTATAAACATCCAAGCCAGGCGGGATAATTGTTATGGATAGTGCCGGTTCTGTTCTCTCCTATATGTCCATTGATGATGTTCTACGGGATTCAGATGAACTTGTCCTGTTCATCAGCCGTACGGGGACTATTATTCTCATAAACAGCCGCGGCAGCGAGATTCTGGGCAGCCCCACCCATGAAATAGCAGGAAGAAACTGGTTCGAGGATTTCATTTCCGATGCATCCAGGAAGCATATTCTAGATGAGTTCCAATCAAAACTGCATGACTCGGATACACCCGTTTTCAAGCAGAATTACATGGTTCTCTGCAGTGGTGAAACTGAGAAACATGTTGACCTGAACAACAGGATGGTCAGGGATGAAGATGGCATTGTAATGTGTATTCTGGTTTCTGGCCATCTGATCAGCGAATCCGGTGGCGGCAGCGATGGATCTGCAAAGAATCACGCTATGTACAGATCCGTAGTCGATAACAGCAACGATTCCTTAATAGTATATAAAGATGGAATAATCGTCTTCGTCAACGAAACAGCCAGAAGGATAACCGGCTACCTGGAAGAGGAATTCTATGGATCCAGCATTCTGGATTTCATTTCAGCTGATTACAAACCGGTAATGCAGAAATATCTGAATGACAGAATAGCCGGGAAAGACTCTCCATCAATGTACGATATCGAAATTCTGAGGAAGGATGGCGATATCATTCCTGTCGAGATCAGCGTCTCGACAATCCAATACGATAGCGAACAGGCTCATGTGGCTCTCCTGAGGGATCTATCCAACAGACATTCTCTTGAGGAACAGTTGCGCCAGTCTCAGAAAATGGAAGCGGTAGGGCAGCTTGCCGGGGGAGTCGCACACGATTTCAACAATATTCTGCAGGTAATCAACGGCTACGCGGAATTGGCTCAGGGGGCACTTGAAGGGGATAATCCGGTTCAGGAAATGCTGCTGCAGGTTATACAGGCAGGCAAGAGGGCAGACTCCCTGGTCAGCCAGCTTCTGACATTCAGCCGCAACCAGCAGACAGTTACAAGGATGCTCAATCTGAATGAGATCATAAATGAACAAATGACCACGCTGCAGAGAGTTATTGGAGAGGATATCGTACTTGAATTCCTGGCTTCAACTGAAACTATCTACATCAACGGTGACCAGGATATGATAGAGCAGATGCTCCTGAATATCCTCCTTAATGCAAAAGATGCAATGCCAGGGGGCGGCAGGATCCTGGTGAAGACCAAAAGGGTTTTCCTGGATCGCGAATTCTGCAGAACATACTCCTCGAATGATCAGGGCTACTATGTGCTGTTATCCATATCCGATACCGGCTGCGGTATGGATAAAGAAACACTGAGCAGAATATTCGAGCCTTTCTTCAGCACAAAGGGTATAACGGCTGGTACAGGGCTGGGTCTGTCAACTGTTTATGGTATCGTATCACAGCATGACGGGATAATCAATGCCAACAGCAAACCTGATAATGGTTCAGTATTCCTGATTTACCTTCCAATGGTAAAAAAGGAATCTATTATCGAGGAATTGCTTCCCGAGCACGAAATAACTGTTGAGACATCAAAAACTATCGTTATCACAGAGGACGACGAGAGTGTAAGGAATTTGACAAGCGATGTTCTATCCGAAGCAGGACACGAAGTTATCACAGCGGCAAACGGAGAAGAAGCCGTTGTGCTGGTCACTGATTCACCCGACAGCGTTGACCTTGTCGTGCTTGATGTGATAATGCCGGTTCTCGGCGGTTACGAAGCGGCCGAGATGATTCGCGAAGTACGACCGGATATCCCGCTCATATTCTGCAGCGGGTACAAAGAAGGACAGAACGATAAGGATATACACAAGCACCTGGATAGATCCAGATTCCTGTCAAAACCCTATTCGATGGCACAACTTCTGAATGCCGTAAACGAACTGTTTGCCGAAATCAAATAACTATCCACAAGATCTCTTCATTCAAGGAGGAATTATGAAGCTGAGAATATCAATGACTGCACTTTCTTTGATACTGATGATGACTGTTATATCGTCTCATGCAATGGAAATGAACGATATAGAGTTTCAGGATGCTATAACAGTGAATGGGGTCAACCTGCTTCTGAACGGCCTCGGAAAAAGGGAAGCTACTATCTTCAATGTGGACGTTTACGTTGCAGCTCTCTACCTTGAGCATACGGGAAGCGATGGGTACGCCATCTGTGAGTCGGACCAGACAAAGCGTCTTGTTCTCCATTTTGTCCGTGACGTAAGCGGGGGAGACATAGCTGGCGCCTGGGCGGAAGGATTCATGAAGAACAGCGGAGATGATTTGTCTGTTTATGAAAGCAGGATAACATCTCTGAATTCATGGATGTCTGAGATGAAGGATGGCCAGGAGATGATGTTCACCTACATTCCCGACACCGGTCTGGAAGTTTCGGTGAAGGGTACATCCATGGGTACCATTGAAGGAAGTGATTTCGCATCTGTGTTCTTCTCGATCTGGCTGGGAGACGATCCTCCAAATGGAGGGCTCAGGAGAGGTCTGCTCGGACTGGACTGACACAGCCATCGGGAAGATGAACGGCAAACGAGCACAGCTCACCACCTGAACAGACGGACTCCAGAACCTCTACTCTGACTTTTCTCTCAAGGATTGTCTCCCATATCTGGAGGTAGTATCCTGCCCCGCAGAGGCAATAAGCGGAGGGCAGTTCGATACCCAGCTGCACCGCCTGTCTTACCCTTGGACAGTGACAGTAGAGTTCCCGTTTCTTCTGAGGGTCACTTTCGTTCATGTACTCCCGGAGATTGCTGCTCTTGGGTATCTTGGTAATTACAATCCGGTCGCCATCCATTTTCCCGGCAACCCCCCATCCCAATACTACAATCCGGTCGACTATGGCATCCTCTAAGAGCATCCCTTTTCTCAGTGAATCCTCCAGCTGCTGCTGAAGTACTCTAATAACTACTTCAACATCCCCGGTTTCAAGATAAATCTTTCGAAGTTTCTGTAGGTTGGTTCTGGGGTATGGACAGGAACACGCTGTCATAATGCCGTGCAGCATTGCAGGAGAACACTCATCCTCTATTTTCCGGATAGTCCGGGCAGTCCATCTGATTGTTTCCTCAGTTTCGGTTTCACTGGTTATGCTTTCGTACCCCTTCATTATCCTGTCCGCGATATCCCTGCCGCAGAATGCTCTGAGGCTGCCGTACAGTTTCTGCTGCCAGGCCTCAATAAAGCCGCTCATTGAATTTCCAGTATCCAATCCTCAACAGCGCGCAGACCCTCATCCGGAAAGAAATGCCCGCCATCGTACTCAAAGAATGTAACATCGTATCCGGCATCGGTAAGGAGATCTTTCGCATTTATCGCCCTGTCATCTTCCTGCATGCCTCTGCCGATGAATACCGGAAGGGCCGCAGCCGATTCGATAATTTCCTCGGGAAAGAGTTCCTCGTCTATCACTCCGCTATAGGTGGCAATACCAGCAAAGACCGACGGATTCTGAAAACCGGTCCAGTATGCCATTATGCCGCCCTGACTGAATCCGAGCAGATAAATGCTGTCAATTCTGTATCGGCTTTTAATGTCATCCAGACATGCGAGGATCAGATCCGAAGATAATTCAAGGGAATTACCGAACATCTCCTGCTTCTGCTCCGGGGGCAT
>QNDS01000038.1 GCA_003644925.1 Candidatus Fermentibacterota bacterium | reverse complement strand
TTCAGGAGTTTATCTTCGTCAGGCTCGCGTATAAGTACCTCGTCATCTGAAGTTTTACTTCGGCATGAAGCCCGCAAAGCTGGACGAGGCCTCTATATCTGTTAATAATCCATCTAACAATCAGAATGGCAGCTATGCATTCAGAGATGGCTGCTGATACAACCCGAGGAGGAACATATGAGAATCTTACTAACTCTGGTTCTTGTAACGCTCTGTGTTGGTATTACTTACGCTAGTAATATTGATTATCTAACAAACAGGAGTGTTAGCTACTTCAGGAATTTCGCACGCAATCCCGCCACCGATGGAGCTGACCTGGTAAGCTACAACCCCGCTGGCCTGGTGTTTCTGGACGAGGGTTTCCATATCAGTTTCGGCAACCAGTTCCTGCTGAAGGATTATACCATCGAAGCTGTTCCCTTCTGGGATACAACCTCAGTGGAAACGTACGAATCAACAGAGCCCACTCTGTTCCTGCCTGACCTGTACGCAGTGTACAGAACAGGCGACTGGGCTGTGTTTGGTGCTTTCACAGTTCCTGCAGGCGGAGGATCCCTGGATTACACGGAAGGTCTTTACGCTTTCTCTCTGCTGGAGACGGGATACCAGCAGATGATAAATATGAGCCCATACTATTTCGCTATTATGAGTGAAGGCAATATAAAGGCATCTTCGCAGTACCTTGCCGGTACCGTTGGAGCTTCCTTTGCAGCCAGTGACATGTTCTCCTTTGCTCTTGCCGGTCGTTACACTTCAGCTAAGAAAACATACGATGGCCAGGCGGATTTCACAGTATTCGCTCCCGATTCCACAGGAACTCCTGTGCCGGTAGGTACATCCAGCCGGACTCTGGACGTTGAAAAAACAGCATCCGGTTTCAACGGGATAATAAGCGTTGACGTAGTACCCACCGAGAACCTTAACATCGCCCTGAGGTACGAAACCAGCACAGCTCTGGAGTTTGAAACAAGTGTCATCGAGAATGGATGGTATCCTCCCGTGCCTATGCCCGATTCCAGTTTCGCCATTGAAGGGTTTAAACAGAGAAGGGATCTTCCCGCCATACTTGCAGGAGGGATTTCCTACCAGTTCTCACCCGCATTCAAGCTGAGTACTACTTTCAACTACTACTTTGTTGAAGATATCGCTGAAGATTCGCTCAACGGTGTTGATGTCCATTACGAGAACGGTCTCGATATCGGACTCGGAATAGACTATCAGGTGTCCCCTTGCATACTCTTAGGGCTCTCATACCTCCACAGTGATCTCGGAGGAAGTGATAGTACTTACAATGATTTTGAGTACAATCTCAATTACAGCGCTATCGGCGGAGGAATCCGCTACGCTGTCAATGACAATTTTGCGCTCACTCTTGCAGGAGGGCACAATTTCTACGACGAGGGACAGGGTGTCGAACCCTTTGATGCCTGCACATACAACAAAAGTGTCACGTACTTCGGCCTGGGGGCTGAAGTAAGCTTCAGGTAGCTCAAGTTCAGGGGGCCGATCTCTTCGGCCCCATTCTTACCGGGGCCGGGCCTTTAAAGCCCGGCTCTTTTCTGTTACAATCTGTTACAGAACGACAATACTCCATTCGCAATTGTTCCTCAGAATATCATCGGATGAAAGGAGGCTCACATTGAAAAAGCATCTTGGAATCACGATTGAAAGGAGGAGCAAAATGATAAAGCTTCTTGGAACAGGGGCAGCGGTACTGGTACTGGTTCTGGCAGCAGGGTGCGTTGCGGAACCCTCGGCGGAGCTTACCGATTCGGAGAACATCCAGAACCTTCTCTCGGGTAACAGCTTCGTCAGAATGACCCCGCTTGAGGGGCAGGGGGAAAGCGGCGATGGCGGAAAGGATAACGCATTGCCGGAGCACTGGTGGAGAGAGCTGAGCAGTGAAGGTTCGTTTGAAGTCATTCTTGGAAACGACCCTGAAATGGGAATATGCACAGTAACGGTTATCAGGAACCTGTCTGCAGACTTCAATATTGACGTTACTCATGACGGGGTGCTTAACCCGGGAGTAAAGGCTATCAGTGATATCCGCACCAGAAGGCTCATTGTTGAAAAAACCGGACTCAGCACTGATCCGCACGGGGGTTGGGTTCTCACCCACATAACCCCTGCAGAATTCTCCCTGAACTCGGGAGTAACACAGGAAGTATTCATACAGTCGATGAAGATATACCAGGGTGATGAGCTTACCTGGGAATGCGATTCTCCGGATACATTCTACAGTATTGAGGATGGACTTCCTGTACTTGAACCAGGAATCCTTGTCAGGCTTGAGGTCGAGGTTCTTCACACGAATCCGCAGTACGAACCTGCATACTACGTTTTCGCGCACGGCCCATGCCCGATCTGGCCCCGTCACTGGATGAACGATGACGGCCTCTGGGGAGACAGGGTTGCAGGCGACGGAGTATACAGCTACGAATGGTACATTGAAGGATCATCGGAACATTGGTTCATTGCCGCGGATATTATAGACGCAGATACGATGCTTGATGAAATCGAAGACGATTACGACTCGGGTGCATGGGGAATCCTTGCACTGAGATCATAACTGAAAGGAAAGAAGAAATGTCAAGAAAAATGAAAACCATAGGAATTGCCGCCCTGGCAATATTGATACTGGCCGGTACCGCAATGGCTCAAGGTTCCGGAGGATGGAGCCCGCAGGCCGGATCTCATGGCGGAGCACCTGGAATGGGCTCCGGGCCCGGAGGTCCGGGACAGCAGGGTGGATTCGGGATGGAAAGACTTGAGCAGTTCAGGATGATGTTCAGGCATATTGACCTTACGGAAGAGCAGATCGAAGAGATACGGTCAATCACTGAAAACGCCAGGGAAGAGGCTATGGGTATCATGGAAGAGGCAGGAAGGCCGGAGGATCATACTCCGTTCATGGATATCTTCACTTCCGCAACTCTTACCGTGAGCGACCTTGAAGAAGCAGTGGGTGAGAATTCTGAAATACGGGAAGCTATGCAGGACGTGATCTTCGCAGCCATAGTAGACATCCATAATGTTCTTACACTCGAGCAGCTTGATAAGCTGGCCGAAATGGCGGAGGAGCATGCCGGCGCAATGGGACCTGGTGCAGGAATGGATCATGGTTCGGGAATGGGACACCCAATGAGATAACTGCCTCCTCAGTTATCTGTAGCTCCATACATATCATCATACCTCCCAACCCGACGGGGGAAGGCGCTGCGGGCGCCTTCCCCCTATCAGTTTACCCTTTGCAAATAAAAGACCTCCGTCCCTATTTATTTGCGTCTTGCTAAAAGGCTTCTTTCGGGCAATACTGCATCTTACGAAAGGATGGACTCAATTATGCATACCGATCTGAACTCAGCTCTTAAGGAAGCCTCCGAAAAAGCTGAACTCCATGGAGAATCCATCTGCGTAGTCTCTGGTATGAAAAACAATAAAAAGATATACAGAACCTATTCATTGAAAGGCTTCGGTCTGCCTCCAGGCGGTATACTGGAGGAAGTTATAACGCCAGAGGTGGAAAGAGAAAAACCGGAACCCCCCGAAAAGATCAGTTCAAACGGATTCTGATATTGGAGGAAAACTGTGAGTACATTCCCATCCGACATTGAAATCGCAGGCAAGGCTGTTCCCCGTCCCATAATTGAGATCGCTGCTAAGCTCGGCCTTTCGGCTGAGGATCTGGACCTTTACGGCGAAGACAAGGCTAAAGTACATCTTGATACTCTGCAGAAGAGGCGAAGAGGTAGAGGCAAACTTGTGCTTGTCTCCGCGATCACACCGACCCCGGCTGGAGCCGGCAAGACTACAACCACAATAGGTCTTACGCAGGGGCTGGCAAAACTCGGCGAGTCGGTGAGCTGCGCTGTAAGGGAACCTTCCCTCGGTCCGATATTCGGTATGAAGGGCGGGGCTGCCGGTGGCGGTTATTCACAGGTAATCCCCATGGAAGATATCAATCTGCATTTCACCGGGGATATGCATGCAATAACGGCAGCAAACAACCTTCTTGCAGCGGCGCTGGACAACCACCTCCACTGGGGAAATCCCTCCCGTCTGGACGCAAGAACCGTAAGTTTCAAGCGTGTAATTGATATGAACGACAGATCCTTAAGAGACATAATCATCGGCCTCGGGGGCAGAACCCAGGGAGTGCCGCGCGAATCCGGGTTCGACATATCCGCAGCAAGCGAGATCATGGCGATACTCTCCCTGGCTGTAGACATGGATGATCTTAAAGAGAGAATGGACCGCATATTCATAGGCCTGACTTTCGACAGGGAAGCGGTAACAGCTAAAGAAATGGGAGTTACCGGCGCCATGGCCATGCTGCTTAAGGACGCTATCAAGCCGAACCTTGTTCAGACTCTTGAGGGGAATCCCGCTTTCGTGCATTGCGGACCTTTCGCGAATATCGCCCATGGCTGCAATTCCCTTCTCGCGACGCAGATGGCAGTAGCTTTCTCCGACTGGGCCATAACCGAAGCGGGTTTCGGTTTCGACCTGGGGGCCGAGAAGTTCTTCGATATCAAGTGTCAGGTAGGGAAGCTCTGTCCAAGCCTTGTTGTTCTTGTTGTAACATGCCGGGCACTTAAGATGCACGGCGGAGTTAAGAAGCGCGATCTTCAGATTCCCAACGAGGAAGCGTTAGCGGCAGGGCTGCCGAACATGGAAAAGCATATAGAGAACATCGGCAAATTTGGTCTTCCGGCGGTTGTCTGTGTTAACAGATTCATGACCGATACGGATGCTGAACTTGAAATTGTGGTGCAGCGCTGCTGCGAGCTGGGGATTCCAGTCGCAGTAGGAGACGGGTTCGTCAACGGGGGAAGCGGCATGGAAGAACTGGCTTCCCTTGTAATTGAGAATGCCAGGGACTGCAGCGGCACCTTCGGGCCTCTCTACGACTGGGACCAGAGTATGGAAGAAAAAGTGGAAGTGATCGCCAGAGAGATCTACGGCGCTGAACATATCGACTACACTTCTCTTGCGAGGAAAGACCTCCGGATGATAAAGAGGCTCGGGTACGGGAAGCTTCCGGTCTGTATTGCAAAAACGCAGAAATCCCTCTCTGATAATCCAAAGCTTCTTGGAAGGCCTAAAGACTTTATTGTTACAGTAAGGGAGATAGAGATATCCGCGGGGGCAGGATACCTTGTGCCGATAACAGGATCCATTATGAGGATGCCCGGGCTGCCGAAGGTCCCGGCGGCCGAGAATATGGATATTGATGACGACGGGAATGTGATCGGTCTGTTCTAGCGGGAAGGGCAGCACTATAAGAGGAAGAAAACCGCTCTCGTCTATCAGTCCGGTGATATACCGAATATCGGTATTTCTTCGCCGGCGGCTTCGAAGTCTAAGATGGCATCTTGGCCGGGAGAAGTTCACCACATGCTTATCAGGCGGTACTCTGCCGGAAACGGTGGCGGCTCACCGATCGATTCTGATGAGAAAACTTGAGGGAACTGACGAGACCCTTCAGAGAAATAAAATAACAAGCCTCAGAACAGCCGCTTCCCTTATTGATGGTGTAATTATCAATCCCGGAGAAGTATTCTCCTTCTGGAGGCTTGTAGGAAAACCTGTTCGCAGAAGGGGCTTCCTCCCCGGGCTGCAGCTTTCGTTCGGGGAGCTGGTCTCCATGGTGGGCGGAGGTCTCTGCCAGTTTTCAAATCTCCTGCACTGGATGGTCCTGCAGACTCCGCTGGAGGTTACGGAACGTCACAGACATTCCTTCGACCCATTTCCCGATTACAGGAGAACGGTACCATTCGGGACCGGAGCCACTGTTTTCTACAACTACCTTGATCTCATGTTTGTAAACAACACTCCATGGCGCTTCCAGATAAAGACATGGGTGGATGAGCACAACCTGCAGGGCGAGATAAGGTGCGGGAAGAAACTTCCCCGCAGAATTTCAATTGAAGAGAGAAACCACCGTTTCGTCCGGACTGGCGGAACGGTTTACAGAGAGAACGAACTCTGGCGGATTGAAACCGATACACAGACTTCGGAGGTTGTGAGCGAGGAACTTATTATGAAAAATCACGCGGAAGTCCGTTACGATGTAACGGAAATACCCGGCATTAGCGTAATCGAATCCGATTAACTTCTATGCCGGGTATTTCAAGCTGGTCTAGCGGGCAACCACCATCATTGTGGAAGCAGTTCCGGAAGGACCGTTGAGAACAACAGGGTAGCAACCCGGAGGAAGAGGATTGCCGTTGCTGTCGCTGCCATCAAAGACAACGTTCCCTGTTCCTACAGGTAACGAACCTGAATAAATACTTCTGACGACTCGTCCGGAGAGATCGAAAACGGTTATCGATGTCGTACCGGAAACGGGAATGTCGTAGGAAATAGAGCAGCTTCCTGAGAACGGGTTCGGGAAAGGCGTGCCGAGCGCAGGCAGCATCGGGCTTTCAACCTGACCGCCTTCGATGCCCGTCTGGCCTGATACGAAGACAAGAGCGGGATCTCCGAGGAGATTGTTCTCCTGAATAACCCAGCCTGTGAGCGGAACTCCCGTCATAGAATACAGTGCATCCTTGGCAAAAGCCTGTGCTACACCAATCTCGTAAATCTGGTTCGTGAAAAGCTGTTCAGCGAAATGCACTTCCAGCCATTCAGAAGGTCCCATTGCCGGAGGAGTTCCCCAGCCGTAGCTCGAATTGAACATGACCGCAACGGCGCCGCCCAGAGCGGAGAAATGCAGTCGTTCTGCAATGCAGCCGCTTGTGGTAAGCTCACCTGTTGTGCAGGACATGGAGTGAAAGACCGCGAGCCGGTCTAAATTAACAAGCTGGTTGTAGTTGCTGATTGCGATAATATCCAGAGGAGAATAGTTAAGCCAGCTTATACCGCCGTACCATCCGTGTCCCTGGGGGGCAACGAACGAACAGCCGGCATTGATAACGGCTACCTGATTGTTCGGGTGCCCGCCGGAAGTTTCGTAAAGTTTTTCAACTGCCCAGTCTGCAGGAATGAAATCGTCCATGTCTTCACATACAGCGCTTCCCCAGTACCCCGACCAGAGACCGGCACCGATAAGTACTGCGGTTTTCTGCCAGGATCCTGCAGGAGGGGTTGTCGCGTAGAACATGGTCTTATCAACAATGTTCTGCATAAGAGATGTGCTGTTGCTGCTGAATCTGCCGACGTACAGGTCGGTGTAGTAGGTCAAGCCGTCGTTCGCTTCGCAGTACTGATGGTCATTATCGTAATCCCATGTTCCATCAAGATCCATGTAGTAATGATCGACAACATCGTAAAGGGTGTCGCTGCCGTACTTCAGCCAGGATATCCTTGTGGTCGGACCGTAATCGCCGACCATAAGCGCGTAGACAAGGGAGTGGCTGTAGAACTGATCCTTCAGGTAGTTTCTGATCTTCTCCTGGGTATCCCACCCCGAATAGTTCGCCTCAATCCACTCCACGGTTACGTATTCAGATTCACCCGTGTGCTGGTTTCTGAGATCTACCAGCGGCTGCAGAAGGGATTCAAAACTGGCCAGACCGATGGCAACCCAGACGGGATCTCCGTCAGTTGCTTCGCGGACGGCAGGGGCGTAATCAGCTATTCTCGAGGGGTTGCTGACTATTCCCTGAAGTCCGGTCGCTGCTGTATTTATCTGCCTTGAGGTAAGAGCGATGTCCTGTACTTCAGGGTCTTGTGAGCATTCAACCGTTACTGTGGCTGAGGTTATTACCGAAAGCTCGCCTTCGAGCGGGCTGTAACTGAAAGGAACGAGGGTAAAGCTGCCCAGGCGGAAGCCGGTCCGGTTACCGCAGGCCGTCTGTTCGACTGGAGAGGCGGGGAAGGGTGTGTTGCTCAGGTAAACGGAAGACCGCTCTGCCAAAGCGAAAGGTCTGCTGAATACAAGATAATTGACGGGTGTGATATCGTATTTTCCGTCAAGCGTGACCCGGGTGTGAACATCAACGGTCACATCGGTTATTGAAGATCCCTGCGGAAGAAGAAAAGTGTAGGGAATGCCCTGAAGGGAGGGATTTCCATCCTCGAAGGGAACGACTCCCCCCGGGATTGAGATAACATCATCGTTCATCCACTGTGAAACCTGGACATCATCCATATCCAGTGTAAAATCAAAGGTGATATCTTCGCTGTGCGAGATGGATATCGCCGCGAAAAGTACAAATATTCCGATTTTCAGCATGTTCCTTCCTTTCAGAAAGTTATAAACTCAGTTGAGTCATTTCGTAATCAACCATTTCGTTAACAAGTTCCTCGAAGGAGATCTCGGGCTTCCATCCGAGAAGCCTGTTCGCCTTTGAAGGATCTCCTTTAAGCACGTCTACTTCAGTCGGCCTGAAGTATCGCTCGTCCACGGTAACATATTCTTTCCAGTCCAGTTCCAGCCTGCCGAAGGCTCGGTCAAGAAGATCTCTTATTGAATGGGTTTCACCGGTAGCAATAACGAAATCGTCTCCTTCCTCCTGCTGCAGCATCAGGTACATAGCCCTTACGAAATCTTTCGCGTGGCCCCAGTCCCGTTTCGCATCGAGATTACCAAGGGCAAGGCTGTTCTGAAGGCCCATCTTTATCCTTGCCGCCGCCAGCGCGATCTTTCTGGTCACGAAATTTCTGCCCCGTCTCGGTGATTCGTGGTTGAACAGAATCCCGCTGGACGCGTGAAGACCGTAGCCCTTCCTGTAGTTGACCACCATCCAGTGTGAATAGAGTTTTGCAGCAGCGTAAGGGCTTCTCGGGTGGAAGGGGGTATCCTCGCCCTGTGGAGGGGGAGAAGAACCGAACATCTCGCTGGTGGAAGCCTGGTAGAACCTGCACTCCCCGACCAGGCCGACCTCCCTTATGGCATCCAGTATCCGCGCGACACCAAGGGCATCAACGTCGGCGGTATATTCGGGCAGATCGAAAGAGATCCTTACGTGACTCTGGGCGGCGAGATTGTAGATCTCATCCGGGCCTACCCGTTCAAGGATTCTGTTAAGAGCACTCGAATCGGTCATCTCGCCGTAATGAAGGAAAAGAGATGTACGGTAGACATCCGGGTTCTGTATAAGGTGTTCTATGCGCTCCCGGTTGAAGCTGCTCGAACGCCTGACTATGCCATGGACTTCGTACCCTTTGCCAAGAAGAAGTTCGGCAAGATACGAACCATCCTGACCAGTGATTCCCGTGATAAGAGCCTTTTTCATGTTTCCCAATCCTCGTGAATATTAAATAGAATAAACTGATATTGCATAAGATGCTGAAATCCATAATAACAACAGCATAACAATACTACCATGAGGAAGTGATGCAAACCGTTGCAACTTGCCTTGTTTGAACAAGCCCCGTAGAGTAAAGGGAATGGTGGGCACAATCGTGCATCCGCCTTTGGGATATTTGCGTGTAAGGAGAGATTCCATGGCAAGGTACCCGTGTATGCTTTTTGTACTGCTGGTTATATCCAGCTCACTTGCCGGTGACGAACCGCAGCACAACGGCAGTCCGTTCCTTTTCAGCGGCACCGTCAGCCGCCATCAGGATTTTCAGCACGAGCTGCACGGAGGGTTGGTATTCACCCTTGAATTCATCTCTTACGGACAGGAAGGATGGGCTGTCAGGATATTCGATCCCGCATTTCCGAGTGACAATTTCTGCGCGGTTGTGACCCCGCCTTACAGGGGAATCAATGCGCTTCAGATATACGCATGGCATTTTCTCAATGAAGATGGCACCGGCCCAGCCGGCGGTTCAGTGAATACTCCGGGGGAAGAGCGCAGGTTCTATTTCGTAACCGATAAAGCCAGCTACGATACAGCATTTGATTTACTCTCCACCATGCTCTGGCCGGAAAGCCCCGAAGCTCAGGAGGCTGCTGCCGTCCTGCATGACGGGATTCACAGTGAGAGCGGGATACTGACCATAACTGATCTGGTTGCGGGGGATGCAGCGGGTGACAGCGCTTATATCGAGAGCATGTCGTTCGATGTTGAATTGTTCATTCCCCGGTAGAGTTGGTTTAATCATGATCCGGAGCCAGGGAAAAGACGCTGTTTCTTGCATCATACGGGAGCGGGAGATATAATTCTTTCATGGGAATAAGAATGAGATTCAACTGGAATGTACTCGGCATTTTTGCCTTTGTAGTAGTCGGTTTTATCGTAGCCGGCTTTCTGGTATCTCCGAAAGCCGAAACGGACGATGGGCACCCTCTGAATATTTTCTTCTGGGGAATGGCAGGAATTTTTCTGCTGTCCAACCTTGTAATACTCACCTGGGTGCAGCTGTCAAACAGAAGACGGGACCGCATTGACGTTACCTGGATCGATGCGCAGGCTGAAATTCTGGAAGTCAGTGAGACCGGTACCTATATTAACAACCAGCCCAGATTACGTTTCAGGTTATCAGTGAATTCTCCTGTTCACCCATACTGTGAAGTGGTTCATAAACAGGTCATGCCCCTCACTGCCCTGGCTCAGTTACAGGTGGGAAATACGATAACAGTTAAAGTCAATCCGGATGACCCAGGCGATCTGATGATTCTCTGATTTTACTAACCTGAATTCACAGGAGGCAGATTTTGGCTGAACACCTTTGTCCCGTATGGGTTGGATATCTCCTTGCAAGCCCCCTGCGGAAACTGCTTGATAACCCCGAGAACAGGTTGTCCCCGTATGTAAGTAAGGGGATGACAGTTATGGATGTGGGCTGCGCCATGGGTTTCTTCAGCATCCCAATGGCGGAAATGGTAGGTCCGGGCGGCAGGGTTATATGTATCGACCTTCAGGAAAAGATGGTCCAGAAGCTGTACAGAAAAGCCAAGAAGAAGAACGTCCAGGGCAGTATTGAGGCAAGGGTCTGCAGGCAGGACTCTCTAAATGTTGAAGATCTTTCCAGTGCGGTGGATTTTGTCCTTGCCGCGGCTGTCATCCATGAAGTGCCGGATGCGGCTTCTTTCCTGGCCGAACTTTTCGGAGTTGTTAAAGAGGGCGGGAAGCTGCTGGTGATTGAGCCGGGCGGTCATGTTTCAGAGCAGGATTTCAACGCAACCGTTGATGCTGCCGTGAAGTGCGGATTCACTGTCCTTGAGCGCACGGGAACCCGCAGACGCCACCAGGCGCTCTTCGGGAAGACATCCGGAAAATGACGGCAATGCCCCGGAGCGGTAACCGTTGAAGTACGCCGAAAAAAGCCTTACACCGATTCCCGGTCCACCTGAATTCAAACTATCCATACTCATTGTCAATTACAACAGCGGTGAAATGCTTCTGGACTGTCTGGACTCCGTATACGCAACGGTAAAGACGGTTCCCTGCGAAGTGATAGTCGTTGATAACAATTCGAAGGACGGCTCCATAGCTGCCGCGCGGGATAAACATCCTGCGGTGCGCTTCATTGAAAACGATTTCAATAACTGGTTCACAGGGGGAACCAACCAGGCGATAGAGGTAAGCCGCGGAGAATACCTTCTCTGCCTTAACCCCGATACGCTTTGTCATGAGAATGCCATCGACTTGCTGGTCGCTTTTCTTGAGGAGAATCCCGGGGCAGGCCTTGCAGCTCCGAGGCTTTTAAACGGGGACGGTTCCCTTCAGCCATCATGCCGGAATCACCTCAAATCCAGGTACCTTCTGCTTCGGCACATTCTTCCCTGGAGGAAACTTCCAGGCAGCTGGAGAAAATGGGCAGTCCTTGAATACTGGGATCATGATGAAACCATAATGTCCGACTGGATAATAGGGGCCTGCATAATGGTTCGCAGAAAGACCGTCGAAGAAATCGGCCTGAAAGACGAAGGATTCCCAATGTTCCATGAGGAGACCGACTGGTGCTACCGTATGGAAAACGCCGGCTGGGGCGTCTGGTTCGTTCACACCGCCTCCATTACGCACTTCGGAAGCCAGTCAGCTATCAAATACTGGGGCGGCGGCCTAATCCTTGAGTTTTACAGGGGCAAACACAGATTCATACGAAAACACTTCGGTCTGCTGCCTCTGCTTCTGCACCGTTTTCTTCTTGCGGGGCTGCTGCTTTTAAGGCTTGCGGGCGTACTGATAAGAAGAGTTTTCTCGCGAAATGCTCAACTGGGAAAAGAGATCTCATTCCTGCGCATGGGTATAGCGATACAGCTTGGATTGAAAGAGAAGAAATCAGAGTCCTGATACAACGGAAAACACTCCAAGAACCCCGAGAGCTATCAATGCTGCGAACCTGAACCGCTCCTCACTCACCACATCAGCCATCCTTATTCCAAACAGCACTCCTGAAATAACAGCCGGGAAAAGGTAGAGCGTATTCAGAGCTGTTTCACCGGTAAGAAGACCACCTGCGATGAAGGCGGGAACAGCTATTGCATTCAGGAGGAGGAAGTAGGCGGCAAGGCTCGCGCGGAATTGATGCTTGGCCACCCTCTGGTTGGCAAAAAAGAGAATAACCGGAGGACCGCTGAAAGTAGTGGCGCCGTTAAGCAGACCGCTGAGAAATCCTACAGGTATCATTGCGAGTTTTTCCCGTCTGACGGTTATTCTGAACCCGGAGAGATATATGACAGAAGAGAGTATGACAAGAACGCCGACACCGATCTTCAGGGCTGATTCATCAGCTGTCCGCAGCAGCCATATACCTGCGGGCAGGGCAGCTGCGCCGGAAATAAGCAGGGGAAGGATTCTTTTGATGTCAAGGCTTTTTCTTGCTCTGAGGAATACGATCAGATTGAGAAAAACGCTGGTCAGACACAGCATGGGCACTGCTGTGGAGACAGGCATCAGAAAAGTCAGAAGGGGCAGCGAAAAGAGGGAGTAGCCAAAACCCGTAAGCCCCTGAAGAAAGGCTCCGGCGAACAGTATGGCAAGGGAGAGAGCTGTACTCAACTCATACCTTCTGATCCAGCTCCGCTAACAGGGTTAAAAAAGCGGAAACGTCCCCGACCATCCCGGGCTTTTGCAGAGGGCGTTCGGTATCGTCATGGCAATCGGAGCCTCCCGTTACTGCGAGGCCGTTCTGCTGGGCAAGTTCCAGAAGATATTCAACGTGTTCCTGTGAATGGCCCGGGTAGTAAACTTCAAGACCCTTAATTCCAAGGGCCAGAAACTCCGGCAGAATTCTCTCTACAGTTGAGAGGGGAGGGAGAACCTCTCTGTAGTGACCGCCCCCCGGAAAAGAACCCGCAGCCGGATGGGCGAGAACCGGAATCACAGGATATTCTGCAAAGAGAGCTGCAAGCTCCTTCATATCAACACCGGAGGGAACGTAAGCCGGGCTGTCGTTGCCTATAAGGAGGGAGATCTCTTCTTTGGATAACCCGTGCCTCTCCGACAGGGCTTTCGCGAAATGCCTTCTGGAAATATTCTTCGCGTAGCTGGAGATCTCCTCAACTGTCAGGTTTCGAGTCAGCAGTGGTGTTCTTCCGATGGGTCCGAATTCTTCGTTGATGCACCTGACCCGCTCTTCCACAAGGGCCGGACCACGCCCTTTTGAAACGACTCTCTCAAGTTCGGTGATGAAGCTGTTGTCATGAAAAAGCTTCTCGGAGAAGTAAACGAGCAGATGAAGCGATCCCGTGAAATATTCTCTGCGGAACCGAAGAGTGATCTCAATCGCGGGGATCACATCAATACCGGCATCCCTGCCCGCCGAAAGAGCTTCGGATAGACCTGAAGTGGTGTCATGATCGGTAATCGCCACAGTGTTGAAGCCCGATCTCTTTGCCGCGAAGACCGCTTCGGAGGGAGTGTACTCCCCGTCCGAGCAGTTCGTGTGAATGTGCAGGTCTGCTGTGATCATGAAACAGCTCCGAAGAATATCAGCCCCAGCCAGAAACCGCCGCCGCAGAGTGCAGCCTGAAGTATCAGAGACATGCTCCATGAGAGCTGCCCGTCTGAACCGGATGTTCCGGTGCCGATCGTGCTGCCGGAATTGATTTTTTCGCCAAGCGATCGGAAAAAGGATCTGAGAATGAAAATCAGAGGTATCCCACCCATCAGCATGAAAGTCACCGCGCAGATTATCCAGCCGAAGGCCAGCCCTCCCCCCATGCCGATGCCGAAACCGAACTGCACGAAGTTCCATCCAAGTGTGATGAACAGGGCCGACCAGGACATGGCCATGATATTTGGACCGCTGATCCGTGATGCCGCAAAAAGGGAGATAAACATGGATGCCATCAGCAACATCATCGAGACGGGGAATATCCATATCCAGTCCGGTGCAGGGTGGGCTATCTCGTATGGACCCCCTCGCGCCACAAAACCCCCGAGCCTCATGACTCCTCTCATACCAAGGTATACACAGGCAAGTGAAAATGAAAAAATAAACGGGCTCAGCAGGAACAATACCCGGCGCAAGGGTCCCGCTCCGCTGCCGTCCCCTACAGGCTTGCCGGTTATGAATGCTCCACCGAAACCGCTCATGTTCTACCCCTCTCTCATCTGTAGAATATAGATCTTATAGAATCCATGGAAAGGATCCTCGGCGTAGGCAAGAAAGCCATTCTCATCGATATGAAACCGCCATGTGCTGCCATCCGGTGGCTCCGGGGTGACGGATGCCGTGAAAAGAAAATCACCTTCGGAACTGATAACCGTGAAAGTCGGAGTACTCGGCCCTCCCTGCAGAATCCAGAGGTTGCCGTCTCCATCCGTCTCGATCCCTCTGATCATTGGTTTAAAAGGATCCGGCTCAAGGCCCTCCGGGTTTTCATCTGACGCTATAGCTTTGGCCCTGAGAATGTTCCGCTCCATCTCCATTTCTTCCTCTGTTCTTTCGGTGGGCTGGTATGGGAGTTGCAGCTTGCGGATCTCATTTCCCGCTGAATCGTATACTATAATGAGCGCTTCCTCGGTCGAGCGGGGAGCGATGAAAACCATTCCACTATCACCCACCGCGATGTCGTACCCGTACCAGTCCAGCTCAAGCATTCCGACATCATCTGTAGGGTCAAAGGGGAATATATCTTCGCGATATGTAACAAGAGGTTCTTCGATACCAGTTTCGTACTTTGAAATGGATACCGGCAGAGTTATTTCATCTCCGTTGACCTCGAAGTTTATATCCTTTCTGAGGTAGCTGTTGCCACTTGCTCCCTCGAGGCAGCTCGGAGGGACGAAAGTTCTGCTGCTTCCAAGCCATTCACCCGAGTAATAATCGTAAGAATGAATTCCGAGTATCTCGCTGCCTGTGCCCGACAGGTGAATATCGCCATCTTCAGAAACGGCCATGAAGGTGACATTCTGAAGTTCTCCCGGACCGTTTCCTCTCCGTCCGATACTTCTGAGGTATTCACCCTCCGGAGAGTAGAGGCGGACGGTTGATCTGCCGCAGTCCAGTACTGCGATATTACCGTCCGGGCCGAAAGCAACACTCTCGACACCTCCCATTACGTAATTTGAATCTCCGAGTTCAATTCCGATCGAATCAACAGTGCACAGCATGACAGTGCGATTAGTATCTATCTGAACCGGCTGTACCGGGGAAGTGCGACCTTCATCGGGAGCAGAACAGCCTGCCGTCAAGACCACAATTGTCAGTATTCCAGCCATCAAATAATTCATCATAACTACATGTCCTTTCTTAGTAATACTGGTAAGTTAATACTAGAGAGGTTGGATTTCGTCAAGACTGATGTTTTTTAAACAATATAAGATGTTAGCTGGTATCAGGATATACTGTTCATGCCGGTATTATATTTGTTGGTATACTGGTTATTCCCCTGGTATTTCAGGCATCGGGATCACGTATAGCCTGGGATACTCCGGGTCCTGAAGTGAATACGCCAGTATTCCCTGAGGCTGAACCTTGATGTTCATAAAATCCAGTACATCGGGATTCATAACACCATTAATCCTTACTACAGCAAGGTGTTCTCCATCCCTTGAATAAACGTCCATTACCGGTTCATCGACTGTTCCGTTCTGAACCCAGATCCTTCCCATCCCGTCCGCTCCTATGCTCTGCGGCGGGATCATCCAGTGGAATGGGTCGGGGGTGTAATCGATCATGTATTCCGGAAGACCTCTTTCCCTCAGGATGGCGCTGATCATAGCGGTCTCATCCTCGATTAGCTCTGGAGTTTTCTCAACGCGCGGAATGTCTCTTTCGATGGTGGATATGAGAGTTCCATCCGGATCGAAGATATCTATATGGTACTCGCTGGAGGAAACGGGGGCGATGTAGACAGTACCATCCCTGTCAGCCGCGAAAGCTACTGAGAAGATAGCATTGTTAAGAAAGGATGCCATATCAGACGGGTCGAACGGGAAAACATTCTCGAAATAAACAACGGTTGGATCGGGCGAGTCCTCCCATCTTCCCACACTGAAAGTTACATTTATCGCATCATCCTGCATTCTGGTTACGTTGGAGGCTCCCACAAAGGCGCCATCGTCCACTCCCCATGCCCACTGGGGCACACCCTGCCCCTGGAAATCAATATGCAGGCTTTCAAATGAGCCGTCGGCGTTGAATCTGCTGAAACCACCGCTGGCCTGGTCAAGAATGCCGAAAGAACCGTCGGACAGCATCACCATACCTCCGGGGTAAAGCATCTCGCCCGGGCCGCTGCCCTCTCTGCCGATCTGCATCAGGAATTCACCGGAGGGGTCGAAGACCTTTACGCAGCACGCCGCTTCATCCAGCACCGCTATGTTTCCCTCCATAGTGTAAACTGCATCACCGATGGTTCCGAAAACGTAGTTTGAATCACCCATGAGAATTCCGATGGTGTCCGAGGCTGTAACAGATATTGTATCGATGGGAGAATCCGCTATAGCGTCTTCCGGAGGTGTTTCCCCCCCGCAGGCGGTAAGTACTATCAGCGGCAGAATGCAGGCACAGACAAATAATCTCACAATATCTTCCCTTCGGTTAGGATTCAATTAACGTATGTACTATAACAGATAATCCCGATTTCCAGGTTTAAAGTCCCGATCCGGCAGTTACTGCCGGTCAGTTAATGGACCTCTTTACAAAGGGGATGAAAAGGTACAGAAGTGTTGCCCATCCCCCGAGGGGCCACGCCAGGAAGAATACCAGAACGGAGAAACCGGGGAAGATTATCATACCTGGCCATCGGCGCTTCCCGATTTCCTTATCAAGCCCCAGATCAGGATGATTTCTGGCGTAAGCGTACAGGACATCGATAGACAGGCTGATAAGAAACAGGTTAACCACGAATATCTGCACGGAAAGAACGCTGTGGAAGTTGCCGATGATATCCGTTGTTACCGGAATAAGGGCTATGAACAGAAGATGGACCATGATTATCCAGTTGAGACCGGCGTCCGTCTTCTTGATCCTGTCCATCAGGTAATGCTGCCCTATCCAGAAACTCGCAAGGGTCAGAAAAGCGATGATGTAATGACGAAGCTGCTCCAGCATCAGAGGAATAGACTGAATAAGGGATTCGTGCGTATGGATTACTGAATCGACATCAATACTCAGAACAGCAAGGGTCATCGCGATGGCGTAGACACCATCCGACAGAGCCTCTATTCTATTTTTTCCAAGTATGACTTTCTTCATGACATCACCTCCCCTTCAGAATCAGCCTTAGTTTACAATCGCGCGCTCCCGCGGTCAAGATTCGCACAGGGCATGATCGTTTCCCGAGTCTCCGTAACTTAATCGGCTGCATAGCGGATTAGTTGTTTAATATTACGCGGAAATGCGTTATGCTATTACGTAAATGAGAAAGGGGTGCTGGTATGAGGATAAAGCAGTTCAGATATTCTTCGGATAATCTCGGGTACCTGATATATGGTGAGAAAACCGCTCTTGCGATTGATGGAGGCGCTGTAGAGCAGATTCTGTCATTCATCGAAGAGCATTGTCTGGAGCTGAGAATAATCACTAACACCCATTCTCATGGAGATCACACCTGCGGCAATAAAGAGCTTATCGAAGCAACAGAAGCGGAATTAATCAGTGTTGGAGAACTTCCTTCCAGAGGGACGCTTCAGCTTGAGGGTTCTCATATAGATATCATTCATACACCCGGCCATACAGCTGATTCCGTCTGTTTTTATGGCTCTGGTGCACTTGTCTCGGGAGATACTCTTTTCAACGCTAAAGTCGGCAGGTGCTTTACTGGGGACATTCGAACGTTCTATGAATCGATCGGCAAACTTCTTGAGCTGCCCGGTGATACGGTAATCTACGCGGGACATGACTATGTTGAGGAATACCTGGAGTTCAGCAGGATGGTTGAACCTTCCAACAGCTTCATCGACACCTATCTGCGCGGGTACGATCCTGACCATGTCTCTGCGGAACTCAAGAACGAATTGAAGGTTAACCCCTTCCTTCGCCTCAGCGAGCCCTCAGTAGTATCCTTCCTCAAGAATGAAAATCTTCCGGCTTCAACAGAATACCAGCGGTGGGAATCGCTCATGTCGCTTATGTAGAATTTCCCGGGGAAAATGAAACTATCCTAGTGAGATTGTGTTAATGCTGTTATGATATTGCATACTATATTCGTACGAAATTACCTCAATCTGACAGGGATGTGAATTATGCTGAGAATTGTTATCACGGTAATACTTGCTGCATCAATAGGATACGCTTCGAATCTGATGGTTGTTGAGGGAAGGCTTCAAGAGGAGAGCCGCCTCCTTCCCATGGATGAGATTCAGGTTGTTTTCGAAGCCGCTGACTATTTTGTAGTCTTTGCCCCTGGCGATCTTCTGGATGAGGGTTTGGGCATGACCATCCTCGATTCGGGTGACATTTCACTTGAAGACTATCTCCTGGTCCACCTTTCCTCACCTGCAGGGCTCGAATGGATGGAAGAACTGGGAGAGACAGTTTTTCAGAGGGAAGATATCGTCATCGTTAGACTGACCGGCCCTGCTCCGGAAATATTCGTACGGGAAGGCGTGTTTTTTCTTCAACCTCTCCGGGTGAAAAGGATTGGAGATGATTCGGATATCCCCTTTCTGCTCCAGTCTCCTGAGGGCACCGATGACTACGTTTCGGATATTGTTGCAGCTGTTAACGAGGATTCTATAAAGGCTGTCATTCAGCAGCTTGAAGATTACGGAACACGCTATTCAAGTACTGATAACTATGACACGGCATGCAACTGGGTTCAGGACAGGTTCGAATCCTACGGTCTGGATGCAGAGCAGCAGACGTTCAGCATGGGTTCCTACAACTGCCAGAACGTAATAGCAGAACTTCCCGGGACAACGGATTCCACGAAGATATACATCATCTGCGGCCATCTTGATTCAACATCGGGAAGCGCCCCTTCCATTGCTCCGGGTGCCGATGATAATGCCAGCGGTTCATCCGCGGTTGTCGAAGCGGCCCGGATACTCACGGGCTACGAGTTTGAGTACACGATAAGGTTCATCTGTTTCGGGGGCGAGGAGCAGGGACTGTACGGAAGCAGTTACTACGCCTCGCAGGCCAGCTCAGCCGGTGAGGACATTCTGGGTGTAATTAATCTGGATATGGTGCTGTACGCTCCTCCGGGAGACGAGGTTATATGGGTACCCTACGATACCCAGTCGGGTGATCTGGCACTTGCACTCGAAGCAATATGCGACACCTACGTTCCAGCGCTTACCGTTGATATAGAATATGACCCGAGCGCAACCTACAGCGACCACTCATCATTCTGGAACAACGGCTACGCGGCGGTACTCGGAATCGAGCAGGCAGTCTGGAGCAACCCTTTCTACCATCAGACAACGGACCTTCTTGCGAATTACATTTCATACTTCCCGTTCGGAACCAACTGCATCAAAGGCGCCATAGCAACTGTTGCGCATCTTGCTGTGCCCGTCAGTTCAACAGGTATAGAAGGGGGAGAGCTGTATGCAGACCTTGAAATTGTCTGCATTTCACCA
>QNDS01000037.1 GCA_003644925.1 Candidatus Fermentibacterota bacterium | reverse complement strand
TTCGAGTGTGACCTTAACAGCACCAAGTACAACTTGGATCGCAATAATCAACACAAGATTACTCAATGTGATTAAGTCATTAAGTGAAACGAGTTTTGTTGCTTCTTCCATCTTTCCCTCCTAAAAATTCACAATCATTGAAGTGATGTCCTGTTGCGCATCGAGAATGGATTTGGCATTCACGTTGTACGACTCAGGATTATTGTCATTGTAATATTCTAATCTAGCTCTTTGCACGGTATGGTCAAAACAGAATGTAAGAATCTTCTTATTCTGACCACCGGCAATTCTCAACTGCTTTTTCTCTAAGCCACGAACAGGAAATCCTCTGGCTTTGAGAAATATTGCAATCTTTTTTTCTTGTGTTCGAAACAAATAATCTGGATCGTTCTGAGCTTTGTCGTGAAGCTCAGGATCGATTCCGTCAAGCCAATATTCAGCTTTGACGACTTCTTCTTTTATGTCTCTACTCATCTTGTGCCCCTCTCAACTGAAATTGTTGATATCTCTTACTGTGGGGGGCGTGGATTACGCTTGGGCTCTTTCGATTTCTCTTTCTTTTCTTCTTCATCATCTTCTGGATCAGGAGTCGGCTCAGGTTTGACAACCGATGCTTCACTGACAGACTCAAGTTCCTTCTGCCTATCTTCGAAAGCAACGCGAAGATCTTTGGCAGAACCACCAACAAGAGACAGAACTTCTGTCATTTTGCCAGTAGCTTTATCTCTGAAAGTATCAGCTGGTGGCTCAAGGGCGACAACCATGCGTTCTATGATTTCGTCACCCCTGAACTTCTGACCACTTCGCAGAATCTTGACATTGCCACCAACCATCTTGGTAGCACTTGACTTGTTTTTGCAATGCCAACCATTGAGATGGCACTCAACAGTGAAATCACTAAGAACTTTCTTTGCCATCGTTTTCTCCTATCGTTTCTGTTGTTTTTTATTTTATGAAGAAGCTTTTCAAGGTGGGGTACAGTTTCCCATACCCCAGCCTTGAAAAACATTCATCACGTCTACGCTAGTAGACAGTAGCGATCAGGTTGCAGGTCGGATGATACAGAACAGGAAGCCCCGAGATACCGGCAATGACCGACACCTTAGGAGGATCGCCATCATCATCCACAACAACCTTCCCGAACGGACCAGGCTGCGCATTCATGATGCCACCATTGTAGGGACTTGGAGTTGAAACGAACTCTGCGAAGTCCGTACCACCTGTGGTCCCAGGAGGCACCGCACCCATGAGCAACGCTAGGTTGTCAGGGATGAAGCGTTTCTTGATGCGAACGGTAGAACCGGCCGGGAAGGTCACGGTTCCACCGATAGCAGCGTGCGCAAAGGAAAGACCGGTCGGCGTGACCGTGACTTTCACTTTTCCACCAGGAAGACGCGAACCACTCTTGTGGATCAACGTCACCTCATCACCAGTATTGACACCAGGGTTCTCGCTGACGATGAAGCTTGTGCTCGCTGGTGTGACAGGAGTTTCTAACTTCATCTTGAAGAAGTAACCCTTGTCGTACACCTTGTATGCATAACCCGCGAAGGTTTTCAGCATCTCGTTGAGGCGAGCCGTGTTCATCTCGGCTTTGCCGGTATTGGTGTAGTGTGCCTCGGCCAACTCACGCAGTGTTGTGTTCTGAAGCAGAAGCTTCTCGACCGCACGAGTAAAGAGCAGGTACTCAGGATCGATTCCCTCATCCCTGAACAGGTACGCCCACTCAATGATGTCATCAACAGGATCAGCTGTTGCCAGCGCATCCCATTTGTCAACACCAGCGAGTGTTGGCGTGTAGTCCGCTGGAATACCGTAATCCACCGAGAACTGCACATCGGTTTGATCGATGTCGAGAGTACCGAAGACCATCTGCCATTTGCACCACTCGATCCTTGTCTCGAGGCGCATACGCAGACCACCAACGACCTCGGCCACACGATCTTCAGCCTTGGCTAACTCAGAAGCAGTACCGATCTTGCGGATCACTTTGAGATCGCGCTCACTCAACACTGTCTTCTCACGGAAATGCGCCGGGGTGAACTTGAACTGGCTCTGTCCCCGGAACTCAACCATCGGCGACTCAGCACCCTGGGCCACTGCCTGAGTCATGCCACCGATATTGTCGCGCACATCCACGATCACTTCGTCAGTATCCTGAGTGACTAACGGAATGATAGTCGTCATGTAATACTGACTGTCGTCAGGAATGATCTCATCCAGCAGCTTGGAGATATGCGCTGGCTGGAGGAGTTCGTGGTTTCTCAGATCATCCATTTCTTACTCCTTTTCAGAACTTTCCTTTCAAGAAAGAGTGTGTCTCCTCCAAACCACACTACTCATTCTTGATGATGATGCGCTGTGCCTTAGCACGCTCGGTTGCATCGAAGTGGGTCAGGCCATAACCGCTGTCATCCACCAGCTTGTCTGGCTTGAAGACACCACCGTAGTAGACCTTTGCCACAAGATCCACACTACCACTGATGTCCAGCGGCACAGCGAGAACCACAGCTTCAGCACCAGCGAGGGCTGTCTTGGCAGCAGCATCGAACTGCGTGTAGCGATCTGCCACTGTCGGGTCAGGCCACAGAACCAAACCACGACGAAGATCTGTCGTAACATCGTGCTGAGTGTCACGACAGGAAGCGTCGATAGTCACAGACTGCTCGACGAGGTTTTCTTTCGAAGCAAGGATCTCCTCACTGAGACCCGTGCCATCGTACCCGTGGTATCCAATCTGGTCACTCATCTCGTTCCTCCGAGTTTCTTTTTCTTCTCTTCAACAGAAAACACTCAATAAGCCAGGTCTCCTACTTACTGAATGTCGCCTGCTTCTTTCACCTTGTAGCCAGCTCTGGAAAGAGCACGGGCACGACGTTTGGGATCGTCGATGTTGACCGGCTTCTCTTCATCCGAGAGATTGACTTCTGTCTTGGCGGCGACAACAGGAGTGTCATCACCTTCGCCTCTCAGATTCTCACTCAGCTTGGCGCGACGCTCTTTCGGAATGGAATCCAGGATTTCCTTGAACATCTTTTCAAGGTTAACCTTGACTTCCTTCTTCTCTTCGCCTTCGCCTTCACTGAACTCCATCGTGAAGCTGCCCACGTCCGCAAACATGTACCTCTTCACGACTTCGATAGTCGCTGGAAGGTGATCTTCTTTCTCAAGAGACTCACAGAAGAGACTGATTTGCGCCTGACGACGCTCCTCATCTGCGACAGCCCAACGAGATTCCATCTCATCGAACTTCTTCTTCTGGTTCTCGAGAGCTTCGTTCTGCTCTTCGATCTTCTTCTGCTGCTCAGCAAATTTCTTTCCCTGGTCATCTGCGAACTCTTTCGCAGTTTCCTCTGCCTTTTGCTGGGTAGCCTTGATGGTGGTAATCTGCTCGGAGTATGCCTTGGCGATTTCGGAGTCCTTGTCGTCCAAGGCGTCGAGCTTCGTCTGGACATCTTTGATCATCTGCTCGAAGTCCATGCTATCGACTCCTTCTTGTGTTGCTGGTTTTGCTGCTGGCGCAGCCTCTTGGGACTTCAACACCTCACTAGCATGAGCTAGAAGGTGTTCCTTTGCCTTGACGATTTCAGCAGGGGTAAACCCCTTGACATGATTCCACTGCGCCAAAGCCTTCCTGAGAGCCCTAATGTCCACAGAGCTGTCCTCTGCATTTGACTTGACATCAGGTTTGTGGTGAGACAACGCACGCTTCACCACATTCCCTGTCTTGTCTTCTTTTATCAGGGCAAATGATGTATCAGGAAGCGTACTTTCAGGCGGTCGAGCTGTTGTCTCTGCTAGATCTATTTTCTTTTCTTTTATAATTTCGTCCAGTTTGGTAACAATTTTTTCAATTTCTTCTTCGCTTACCTCCTCGTCACCAACTGCTACTTCAGTAAAGGTTTTGGTTGGGGGACCATTCGTGACGGGCTTGACACTCCTGAAACCCAAACCATCCTCACTGAGCTGTACTGCCAACATTCCCGAGATGTAAGGGCGATTGGTGACGCCACCCCCCATCAAAGTGGGACCGTATTCTTTGAGTTTATTTTCGTCTTCGTCTTTACCCATCTCTTGTTCGCGATAATTATCGTGAACTTCAGAAGAGAAATATTTGAACCGCTTTTGGCGGATCATTTTCTCTCCATCTTCTGTGAACTCAGCTTCAGCTTTCAGCACCCAACGACGTTTGCCATCGAAGAATTTTCTCAAACTCATGCTCAGCTTAGTCACCCAAGCGACTGCGCCAAACCATGGCATATGTTGAGCATCAAAGGAGATGTCGCGATGAAGGATATTATTGGCAAAATTCTGAATACAACTTACGAAATATTTCTTATCAAAAACAATTTTTCCATACCATGGATGTGCCCAAGTACCAGAACGAAGAAGTTCTAATTGAGAAATAGCAGCTTTGTAGCTATCATCATCATCATCGTCATCATCGTCATCATCGTCGCTATCTTCGCTCTTCTTCTTTTTCTTTTCAGTTAGACTGATTTCACTAAGGATCAAAAACCCATTCATGCTTTCGTCTTCCATGCCATTTTCATCAAAGAATAAATCGTATCCAGATTCATCATTAGTTTCTTCAAAAACCTGATCTTCAATATCTTCGATTTCAGAAAGTTCAATCATTCCATCTTCGTTGATGGAAATAGCAATGCTCTCTGGTAGATCATATAAAGTAGAGAAAATGTCTGCTTCAGAGTTTTTCTTTTTATTCTGAGACGCTTGGCAAATAGCCAAAGCAGACATCTCGCGTGTTTTCTTCTTTTGATTTGGCCTGAACTTTGGGTCTTTAAGAAGGTCTTGAATACGTTTTTCAAGCTTAGTTTGCATCTTGGACTCCTATGTTCAGGCGCGCTCTTTTGAACGCCTATCACGACGAGTACGATCCTTCCGGGGAGTCGCATCTTTGTTGTTTTTATCTATCTTATCTTTTTTATCTGAAGGCGTATCATCTGAAGAATCATCATCAGATGATGCATCTGGATTATCATTATTACCATCATTGATATTCAATGGCAAGAATTGTGTTGTTGATTCAGAACCAGGAACCTCAAGGAATTTTGCAATCTCTTTCACTGATGGCAACCAATTTGGCCAATTACCATCACGCATGGCTCCTGAATAGACCATAAGCATTCTAGTTAGCACGTCCTTCATAAGTGCGCGCTTGCTATGATTGAGTCTTTCAATCTTGATAGTACAAGGAACTATTTTACTTGGAGGGAAATTGTTTTGAACAATATCAGGAATAACTTGTGTGTTTAAACAACTCTCAAGGAACTGAGTTAAAGCCTCTTCTTCTAAAAGATGAACGTCAGTGTGCCCTTCAGTAGTAGCATTCGTTGACGCACCTTCAGCTGTCCCAACCTTGTCTGGAACAAAGAGACCACGAAGCTTTAAGATATTGAAATAACGAAGAACTTCAAGAAAGAGTTCGCCACGTTGTTCGTCTTCAACAAGCTCGAGTTTCCATAATTCGTTACCATTTTTATCATATTGTGATGGGATGGCAACAGCAGAATTTGAAACAAGAGCGTATGCTGCCTCCAAAATCACATCAATATTTGAAACCTTTTCACCATCTGCTTTTGTTGTAGAACCAAATGGTGCTTTACCAACTGCTGCTGGAGCGCCACGACGCTCAAGATAGCGCAGCATAAATTGAACAACTATTTGATACCAGTACCACGCTTGATATACGTTTTTATAACGAGCACTTCCAAAGAAATTTCCATATTCATCGTCTAACGCAAACCAAACCATATCTTTGATATGGACTTTCGGAACTCTTTTTCCTTTAAAATCATAATAGTCTTGGGTTTGCGTAACATACTCAATATCTTCCGACTTTTCATCTCTAATAATTCTAACTGATTTTGGATGAATAAACTTAACCTTTTTAAGAACAACAGTATAACGATTATAAATAGTAGCATTCTTACCATCATCGCCTTCTTGATCGATTCTTAATTTGACTTTTTCCCAAACTTTCTCACCAGTTGCAAAACCAAACTGAACTGCGCGAAGCATTGATTTGAGAAGTTTCTTGTAAATAGGACGAAGACAAGCATCTACAACAGCAGCTATCTTCGGATTGGCACATTCGATTCTGTAATTTTGAGCCAGAATAGGAAGTTCTATGAGTGCAGTAGCAAGAGCAATTTGAGGATCTAACCTCATTTTTTCATAAGTAGAAACTGGTATTCTATCAGGATTATATTCACCAATTCCTGCTTCTTTTTTCGCAGTCCTTAATAAATCAGGGTTACGATATTTAACTTTTGCTTCACCAAAATTTGGTTCTCTACCATTGTTTGCATCAACCAATCCATTTGCTAATTCTTTGTAGTCAGACATTTCTACCTGACCTTCGAACATTCCAAGAATATTTTTCGCAATCGGAGGAAGCGATGCTATCTCAGTTTCGCTAGGGAACGGCGTTCTCAAAACGTGAGCTTGCTGCATCACTAACCTCTAGAACTTATGTGGAACAGCGTCAAAGAATTCGCCTTGATAAGCGTCTCTTTCGCTGAGCAAATCGTCTTTGTGGATTCTACTTTTCACTAATTGCATATTGGGTGTCATTGAATTGTCAGCTATTCTAATGATTGAGTCGCCATTATGCAAATTTGATGCAAAGTTTCTGCTATCGCCAATACCAATTATTTTTCCTGATTGTATAATGTTGTTTCTATCATATTCATTACCACCAATACTAGCTAATGCTTTAGACCAGAATTTATCACCATGATGTTTCTTGGATTTTTCAGCACCAAATTTTACATTTGATGCTTCAGTGACAATCTTTTTAATGCTGTGAATTTGCTTTATCGACTTAGAATCATTCAACAAAGCAACTGTTCTGTCTTCCAATCTGAAGCGGAAATTCTTAGCCATACGTGCTTTTGATTCAGGAGTAAAATTCATCGATTCAATAACTTGTGGAAATTCGTAAGTCAATGTCTCAGCTATGTCCGCACCATGCGAACCTTCTGTCCCATCGATAGTGGCCTTGACAATTGGAAGTTTTTTAATCAGTAGCCTGATTGCTTCTTTTTGGATTCTATATGGTATGTGAATCAGCTCTATCATCATTCTTTCGATATGAAGGTTATATAAATCTAAATCATGTTCTTCAAGTATGCTAATCTCTGAACTATCTCTCTTTCGTCCAATATCCATTCCAAGAAGAAGATTTCTTCCAAAGCCTTCAATCTGCATTGCTAACAGAAGTTTATCTGTCATTTCTTCAATGCCATCCATAATAGTATTTTCATCATGGAATGAATTTGTATCGCAATACCAATTGATATGTTCATCCTTGTAGTGGTTCATGATGGTATCAGGCATCACTAAACCACTCTCACCTTTGACTGGAGCGAAGCCTACAGGAATCTCATCTGGATCGATATTGTTTTCGAGTATCTGACTCTTCTCATCTTCGAATGCACAAGAACGAATCAGGTCTAATGGATAATAAGAATAACTTTCATCAGCTGTATGAAGTTCATATTCCTGTTGAAAATCTTCTTCATCAATCATTGATTTATAAATCATTTTCAATTTTTGCGTACCAAATATATCAACTCGCTCCTTTGTTTCCATGAAAGGAGCGAGTTTTCTGGCATCTTCAACGTTGGTACAAAGAATTGGACAATACCACCAAGGAATTTGTATACGTGAATAATAGGGAAAACCTTCCTTATTATTCATGATTTCATAATGAAGTGTTCCCTTACCAAGTGGAGTAGAACCAACAGTAATTGTTCCTGAACCTCTGGTAATAACAGGAACGGCAGCTGTATAAATTTCATTCGCCCATATCATATGAGCGAACTCGTCAAGAAGAATATCTGTGTTATTGCCTTTACCACGAGGTTGACGTTGAGCAAAACTAAGAATTCTTGTGCGTCTATTCTTGTATTCGAACTCTAATGATTGCTTGTTTTCAACAACAATTTTTCTTTGATACTCTGTTGGCATTGAATAATATAGATATTTTGCAAAGTAAATTTTTTCATTTGCTTCTTCTTTGTCTTTTGAAATAAAAATCGTTGTCTGAACCAACTTCAAATGGCTTTTAGCTAAAGCTTCTCCAGCTTTGCCATAACTGAAACCAGTTTGTCTGGCTTTATCTACACCTTTGAAAATTGATTGGTCGAGCAAATGTTCATTTTGATAATCATAAAACTCAGTCGGATCACCTTCTGCATCTTCAGTTAATGCAGCAAGCCATCCCGGAGGAGTAGACATCCACCTATTCATCGTTTCCTCATCAAGTTCTTTCTTGACGATTATTCGATAACTAGGTGGAGTCCATCCTTCTGGTTTGGGAAAGCGTTTTACTGGTCGTGGAAAGCGCTTAGGTTTTTCTTCAACTAATTTAAGTTTTTTACTCTTCGATTTTTTCAGTTCTTTTTTCTTTGATTCAACAACTTCATCAAAGTGAGATCCTATACTATTTTTTATGTCGGAACTAATTGATAACATGAAGCACCAAAAACCGTTACTTCGTTTGCAGATATTTATGTGCTTCTTTTGGCTTCTGAGAAAGCACAGTTCGATGCTTTCTGCGCGCAACCGGATGACCAGCGAGCTTTGACTTCTTTGCTGGTGCCTTGGAAACTGCTGGTGGCGGTGGCTCAGGAGCCGTCTCCTCGAGCTTCATGGCCTCTGGCTCTTCCATCACCTTGGCTTTTTCTTCTTCAGGAGATTCTTTCTTCTTTCTGCTAAAGATCCTTGTTGAGATGCCTTCTTTTTTTTCTTCGTCACTCATTTGTACCCTCTTTCTTTGGTTCATCTCCAGATGGCATTTCAACCAAACTGAGACGCGGTTGTTGCTTCTGTGCTTCCTTGTATCGTTCAAGCAGAGCATCTTGTAGCTCATGCTTGTGTGTCATTTCGCCTCGAGATGTAGCATCACCAGGAGTATCAACTCTGATTTCATTGTTCACTTCTCTTATCTTGCTGATTAATGTAGTCAATGGAATATCTCTTAATTCACGAGTGTTCGCTATTCTATTGTGTGCCTCTTCATATAACCTGCCAGATAGAATTTTATTCTGTTTTGCACGCCACTTTGCATCAATGCCTTCTATCCTTTGCATAGCCTTCTCAAGTTCGGCAGCAAAGTCAGGTTGTTTCATCCACTTACGAACAGTGCTCTCTTTGACGCTTAATTCTCGTGCAACGGTCTTCTCATCAAGTTGACATGCAACTAGAAGATAAACGGCTCGTCTTTTGCGAAATGCGTTGCGTCGTTTCTTGAACATTTGGAATACTCCTATGAATAAATTCTATATGAAAAAAGAACTCATCGCAAGGTAGGTTTGTAGTATATATGTAGTGAAACAACATACTATACAAAAACGTTCCTGAAGTCAAAAAGAGGCAAAGATTATGCATAGAGTTGTACTTGTTGATGGGAATGCTCTAGCATTCAGGAGTCTCTTTTCTCATGAGACTCTGACCACCAAGCTCAATGGAAAAGTGGTCTTCACTGGAATGGCTTTTGGGTTCTTGAAAGGACTTATAAGTATTACCGAAGAAAAAACTTTTGATAAAATTGTAGTTTTTTGGGATGGTGGTTCTGATAGAAAAAAGAAAATATTTCCAGATTACAAAGCCAATAGAAAACTCAATACAAAGATGAAGTATAAAGACATAAAAAATTCCTTAAAAACATGTAGAAAGTTAATGAAGCTAATTGGAATAGAACAATACCGAGTGAAGGGTGAAGAAGCGGACGATTTGATCTCGAGCTACATTGCGCAACACAAGAATGAATGGGAGCAGTTCGTCATCTACTCCAACGATCATGACTTCCTGCAAATGCTCCGCATGAAAAAGGTGAGAGTGCTCCAACGAAGATCTGGAGAGAGCAGATGGTGGACCAAGAAAAAATTCATCAGAGAATACGAATACAAGAAAGTGCGTTTTGGCTTCCACCCAAAATTTTACCCTCACTTCTTGGCAATTGTGGGAGATTCTACAGACCATATTCCAGGCATCAAAGGCATTGGTCCGCAAACAGCAGCAGACATCTTCAGTCAAGTTGATTCTCCAACACTGAAAGAAATTGAAAGTGAAATCCATACAATGGCTCTAACTGAAAACGTAAAAAAGAAACTAGAAGAAGGTATGGAAATAGCAAGAATGTTTCTTGGTATTATTACACTGAAATTAGACTTAGAATTAATACCTCTAGAAACACCAAGACAAAAACCTAAAAAGTTGCTCGATCTTTTGATGGCGTTAGAATTTAGAAGTATCTATGAACATAAAAACAATATGACTACGTTATGTGAATTAGGAGAATGATGAAAAGCAAACCAAAATCAGATGAAGAAAAAATTATACCACTTCGGCTCATTCAAGATCGAAGTGAATTCTCTGCTATAGGTACATGCAAATGTGGTCGCACACTCAGTATGACTAACCTTCACAAAGCAGAGAATGAACCTCTGTTTGCAGAAGCTAGAATGATTTGCGGTGGATGCCAAACAATCTATCGTTTTCTTATTCTAGAACAGGAGTAAAAGATGGCAAAGAAATTCGTGGTCGATCTTGATATGAGACTCAGTAAAAACTTTACTCTCAGAGAAATGATAAGATCTTCTATTGCTCAAAGACTTGGTATCGACAATACACCAACAAGCTTCAAAGTCATCGAAGCTCTCACTCTACTCTGCCAAAATGTACTTCAACCAATTAGAGACCACTTCAAAAAACCGGTTCACGTCAACAGTGGATATCGTGGTCCTAAACTAAATAATGCAACACCTGGCAGTAGCAGAAGAAGTCAACATCGAAAAGGTGAAGCAGGTGATATCGAAATCTACGGTGTCTCAAATCTTAAACTTGCTCAATGGATTGATAACAACATCTTCTTTGATCAATTGATTCTTGAATACCACACAGCTGGACGCCCTAATAGTGGTTGGGTACATGTAAGCATAAAACTTAGTGGTCTAAGAGAACAAGTTCTCTCCAAGCTCTCTGGTGAAAAAAGATATCGTAAGGGGCTTGTCACACAATGAAGAAGAAACAAATTCGTTTTATGCGACCTAGTCCACAATCTTCCGTCAACGATATCTTTCTGCGTGGTGCTGAAGCAAATCGCACTATGATGATAATTATTGATTCTGATTATCGTGGTCAACCTAATTCTGTAAAACCAGGAGACCAAATACCACTTCTTTTGAAAGATGGATTAGAAGCTGAAAATAAAGGTCAAAAAATATTCAAATCAATCATGAAACAATTGAAAGCTACCAACTGGAAATTCAGAGTAACTACTGAGATCGGAACCACACCGTATCGAAAAATAATGGAGAAATACACTGAGAAAGAAATAAAGTTTACAAAATTTGATTCAATGGCAGAGAAAACACGTTCGCTACTCATTTTCGCTAGAAAAGATAGTAATGGATATCAATGGCTTTCTACCATTGATAGATATTTGGCACTAGGAAAACAAGTCTGCGTAGTCGATGAATTTGGCGTGAAGAGATATCCGAGAACAGACTAACCTTGATCTACCTGACCAGATGATACTTTTCTAGTACCAGAAATAGTCTTAGTTGCTTTCTTCACAGCATCAGGATCTTGATAATCAAGTGTAGCAGGAGGAATAGCAATCCTCTCAAGATGATGTTCAATTCTTTTTAAATGCAGATTTAGTTTTCGAAATTCAAGTAACATATAATTTCTAACATGTAGTTCACTGATCAAATGCTCTTCTCTTTTAGTTTCTTCAGACATCTTCTTCTCCGCATATCGTTGTCTTTCTTGTTTATACTTATTCGTCTTTGAGAATTGTCTTCTCTGGAGCTATCTTCGCTAGCTCTCGTTCTACCATAGCCATCACATCTCTAATAAATTCATCCCGCATGAATGATGGCGGCTCTCCTCTTGGATCTTGTGCGTATCTTGGATATGCCTTCCAAAACTTTTGATACCATTTGCGCCACAGATATTCAGGTGTACCGCGTCTATATCTATTGGCCATATATTTTTCAGGATTGTGTGGCATCTCTTCTTCTTATATGAGGATACTCTTTGAGTATAGCTGCGACAACTATCTCTGGATTTTGATTACGACTGTTCCAGGGAATTCTGACTATTTTAGTTTTACCAGACCACGCATGTTTTCCATTCTCAATGCGAACCATTAAATCATAATGTTCGTTTCTCACTTCAACCAAATAATCTAAATCAATTGCCTTCTCTGCTTCTCTACCTCTATTTTTAATGCGTTGCATTGCTTCTTCTGGATATACATCTAAATAAATAAGTAATGCAGATGCTTTCGGTCTATTAAAAATATTGTTATAAAACAATTTGTATAGTTCGTGTTCTCTTTCTTGAATGTTTCCTCTCTTGTGATGTACAGCTTCAAAAACCTCATCACCAGGCAAACCTCTATCGATTACTACAGCATCGAATTGAGTTCCAAATAAGGCTTCAGCTGTAGCAAGCTCATGTATCTCTCCTCTCTTTAAAGCGAACCACAATTGAGCTAATGCAGCAAAGTGTTCTGGCTTCTCATACGAATCATCAAAATAAGGATTTTGTTCAAATGGTTCATCAAAAGCTCTGATGTTCAACATTGTTCTCAAGTATTCTAACAATGTTGTTTTGCCACCACCAATGATACTTTCCAACCAGATGATAGGGCATTCTCTCATTTGATGATCCATCCTGTATTTTTAAGCAGATGACCTATAGAGCATAGTATGGTTAAGAATCCAAAAATTCTTAACCACCATGGAGATAATCCAAGTTTATTAGATGCTTTTCGCAAATCAGATTTCTTAGACATTCCAAGTGAACCAACAAACAAATCTATAAGAGCGGAACCAAAAAATATCATAAGAAAATAAGAGAATGGTTCTGAAGTATAACAAGTAAATGGCAAAGCTATAGCACCGAGAATATCAGGAATCCTCGGTGCTATGCTAATTGCCGCTTGTTGTTTTTTGGTTGGGAGCTTTCCCGGTGTGTAGAAACAGGATGCAAACTGTATTCGAAAAGAATTAGCTTCTTGTGGTAATTTTGGAATAAGATTAATTTCCCAATATGTAATGCCTATAAGCTTGTGAGCCATATAGACATGTGACAATTCATGAATTGCTGCCCATATAACATAGCATAGGACAGAAAACACAAAGAGAGAGAACCATATCATCCAAGCACTTCATCCTTGAACTTCTTTAGGACACGAGCCTTGGCCACGGTCTTAGCCTTGATACGGATCTTCTCACCTGTGGCTGGATTGCGACCATCACGAGCCTTGGTGCGCCTTTTCACGAGCTTCACGAGCCCTGGGATGGTGAAGGAGCCATTCTTCTTCACCTGCTTCACAGCGAGTTCCACGAAATCAGCGATGAAGTCTCGAGCCTCCCCAGGCTTCATCTCGTGGAGATCGGCCATGTGGCGAGCTATCTCCATCTTGGTCATCGGCTTTTTGGCTGTTGCCTTCTTTTTCTTCGGAGCCTTGATCTTTCCGCTCCTTCGATCCTTCCAATACTTCTTCATTCGTTCGCTTGCTGTCATTGTCTTCTTCTTGGGTGCCATCTTATCCTCCTTTTATCGTTGTGTGATGGGCTGAGAGGGATTCGAACCCCCGCGTCGCGACGTTATGAGCGTCGTGCTTTACCGCTTAGCTACCAGCCCCTTAATCAACTGTTCCAACATCATCGAATAACACAGACACACGGCTACGGAAGTCGGCCAATAACTTCTTCATAACTGTCTGCATCTGTGGATGTGCAAACTTCGTCGTCCGCTGTCGAAAGATCTCGCGCCAATGTCGGACGTTAGTGGTAATGACGATGTCCGACTTTAGACAAATAGGCAGGTTGTCACGAGCTTGTTGAGGTTTGATGCCTTCGTCAATCTCGGCCAGGTACACACGCTCAATGGCCTCCCACAAGTCCTTACGACGCTCTATCTGGACCGAGGTCAGACCATCCATCATTGGAATCAACGTCAATTCAGTACCGAACTTTCCCTTGGAGTAGTTGCAGTACCTAGTGCTCTCTTGACCGAAACTAGCTAAACGATGTCTAACGAATTCATGAGTTAATCCTCGTGGCACATGAAATAAAGTACCAATGTTAGGTGCGTGTTCCAACATTGCTTCATGACCACGCTTGATAAGCATAGCCACGAAAGCCTTAGCGCTCTCATCAGTGATCTTATCCTCTGATTTGTAGCAATTTCTACCAGCACGTTCGATACACGTTAACATACGTTCGAAATCAACGTCCGGTGTTAAAACTGTGTAGTCGAGTTCGTCAACCTTCATCGCGCACCTCCCTTATGCAGAGAGATAAGACGCTGAAGATACCAAATGGCTTTTTCTAAATCTTCAACTGGCTTTCCTTTAAATAGATGCCTACATATATACTTTACCGCACTACCTTCATGAAAACCGAGATTCTGGTCTTCAATAAAATCGATAACTTCAATTTTACCTTGGTTATAATGAGAAGGATGGTCAACAGCACTACCTGTGCTTTTTGAAGATGCCATGTTTACTCCAGCTCTTCTGTTTTAACTATCCTCATGCCTTTTTCGTCACGGATAAGAGAAAGGCGACTACATCCATTATGTTTTTCAGTTTGAACAGGAGACATCATTGCATTCAATATGTGAAACAAGCCAATGAAACGACAAGGTTCGCCATTTACTTCAAATATTTCATGTGTTGGTACTACAGAGGTGAATGTATCGTTGTCGCCTACATTGACTCTAAAATCAAACAGAGATTGAGCTATCGAAGGATCAGCTCCGAACATCCCTGCAATGACAATCATCACTCTGTCGGCAATTGCATTGTCTAGTTGGTTGTTCATCGGCTTCACCCCTTTCAGGTTTAGCCGATTGTATCATTTTGTTTTGATTCTTCAATTTTTCAGTAAGTTTTCTACACTTCTCTGAATCTCTACAATGTTTAGGACAAAATGGCTCAATCCAACGCCATCCGTAACAAAAACTCATTATTTATTCGGTGGCACGATCACGGGTTCGTTGGGACTTTCAGTTGCCAATTCTTCTGCTTTTTTATTTAGTTGTTCTGATAGCGCTTCTTCATTTGATGAAATTAACTCCAAAACATAATCTTTTTCTTTTAATTCCAATTCTTGATGTAACAACATCCGAATTGCATCGGAACGAGTTAGTTTTTTATATGGTATTTCCTTTTGTTTATTTTCTATATAACGATCAATACGTGCTATCAATTCTTCAGAAATACGAATTGCTGTCTGTTCTGTTTTAGACATCTTTTCCTCACATGGTTGATGATGGTTTATTCCATGAGAACAAATGTACTTCCATTTACAATGAGCCATTATTTTTTCAAGACCAGTTTTGGTGAGGGCACAGGGGTTTGAACCCTGGACCACCGACTTAAAGGGACGGTGCTCTACCAGCTGAGCTATACCCCCATAACTTTTAGTCTTAAAAATTTTTTCCTTTCTTCAAAAAACAGGATCAATATCTAATTCGTCTTCATATTCAACATATGCTTCACAACAACCACCTAAAAGACTTTTTGCTTTAAAAGCAGTATATCTAGTTGGTTTCTTTAAAGATGATTTTTTGATATATTCTCTAGCTAATTCTTCAGAAGAGAACTTAGCATAAGATGAAATTTCATCTGGATGACCTGAGAAAGCACAAACCCCATATAAAACCCACATTATCTAAACCTCCTCAACCACTCTTCTACTATTTTTCTATGTCTGGCTAATTTGAGATTGAATATTGGGATTCCTCGTTCACTTGCGACACTGATTGCTGTTCCTGTGCCACCAGTTTTAGCTGTTCGATCTTTGTGATTGGTACAACCGTCATGGGTGTAGCACAATACAAACTCGCTTGGAACCTCAAGACTTCTTCCTAATACTTGGAAAATGTTTCTGCCATGAAGCTTCGCAGCATGTTCAGTTACTAAATCCCATCTTCCATGATACTGCTTTGCTATCTCAATCGCTTCTGGTGTTGCGTGTTTTGGTCTCCAGATTCTTTTCAAACTATCATCAATTTGGTCACACCCGTCTTCAAAAGCTTTATCAGAACCTTCTGCTCCACCAGAACGAAGGATATAACCAAGGTTTGCTAATACATATCCACATCTCTTCATGAGAAAATCAATATCGAAATCTATAGCTCGAGATCCTACACCAGTGTAGAATTTCTCTTCTCCCTCGTTTAATGGATTAATTGGTAATTTAACGTTCATCGCTATCCATAATCTCCTTCATCAACTTAAAGATTGTTCTGCTCATAGTTGGAAAAACATTCTCTATTCTTTTTCGAAGTATTTTTGTACTATGAATACATTGTTTCATTAATCCACAATGAAGATTACAAACTTCAGCATTCTTACTGTATAGTAAACCGTAGCATTCATTATTATTTTCAATCACAATTTTCTTTCCAGTGTGCCTCAAACCAAGAATCTCAACGATTTTTCTTTGTTCTTTTGTTCTGATTTGTCCGTGGAAAGATTTTATTGCCGCGCACTCTCTTTCAAGACGTAGAAGAGCAGCATCGATATCTGTCCTTATACTCTCTTCTTCGCTAAAACCTCCTCCATCATTGGCTAATTTATAATAAATATCACCCTTATGATTAATTTCAACAGTTGGTAGAATATGATCATATTCTACAAGTAATCCTACAAAATGAATTTTTGTTGAAATGCATTCTTCGTCATTACATCCCTCACCATCACATGTTTCGTCTTCAAAATATTCTGTAGCAAACATCTCAATCTCCTATCAAGTGTGTCTTCTTCCACCATGCAACAACTGAACATGGTGCCTTGATTACAAACCATCCATATTCAGGATGGAATATTGCCGATGCTTTTTCAGCATGACACATATAATCATGCACCATAACACTCACCTCTTCAGGTGGACGCTTGAATTGATATTTACTATAATCACCGTGGAGCATGTACTCCACGATGTCATAGTAGCTTAATGGATACTCAGAGCGATCAGCTATCGGCACAAATTGTTCTAATGGCTCTGCATCCGTCATCGGCTTCGTATGCTTCAACTCGTCCATCATCAATCATTTCCTGCACGAATTGCTTACGTCGCGTGATGTTTTTTGGGAGATATTCTGAACGCCATTCTTTCACAAACATATTGAAGCCGACATAACGTTCGTCACCGAAATACTTTTCGGCTTCTTCAAGAGCCGCAACCACATCGTATTCATCGTCGCCCTTCTCATTTTCCTCATCGAATCCCTCGGAATACTTCCCATGGGCTGCGGAAAGATCGATGTGGCCATAAGCCGCTTGACGAAGACGACGTGAGAGACCATGACCCCCGAAAGTTGCAACCCAGGTAGGCTTTCCCAGGTCCCGTAGTGCTTCAAGTGCCGGTGTGTGATCGGCATCTCCTGAACAAAGCACCGCTGAATCGAACGCATCAATTGCCGCCTGTCTAATCATGGTCGCTACCAACGACGTGTCAACTGCCTTCTCTTCTGTATAGGCGTGCTCATGACCACACTCACCACAAGAGACACGCCGAATGCGTCGAGGAAAGCGATACACAAAGCATCCAGGCTGCGTCTCAAGGAATGAAAGAAAGCCATCAAGACCGCCTCTCTTCTGCTCCTGAAGCTGCTCTGGCTTCTCATCACTGTTCTCGTCATTGTCTTCTGATGATTGTGATGGCTGCTGCTGTGGTTGATATCCCACTGGCTCAATACCAGTGTAATAATGAAGTCCTGTAAGTATATTACCTCTTACAACTCTGACCATAAACTCAGACAGAGCTGGAAAATCAATCTTGTTAGTCAATCCACTGGCACGAAGACCTTCATAGAAATTCTTACCATCCACAAAGATTGCCACTTTCGAATTTGCCATTGTTTTCATCCTTTGTTTCCTTGAAAAAATCAAGGATTGGTTAGATACTTTTTGAGCATCACGAGACATAAACCTCGTTAGATACTGAATGTCCTTGTCGATACAGAAGCTCTACTGATTAGCTTCAACCATGAGCTTGATGGCAGAACCGACATAGGACATGTCGCGTTTGGGAGTCTCTTCATCATCTGGATTGATGAACTTCACGCTGTCGCCTCGAGCTTCAACGTGAGGGCCTTTTGGTCCCACTCCATCGACGAAGTAGTAGACCTTACCCTTGATCTTGGCAGTAGTGACGAGAGGATTCTTCTTTGCCATTTTCTTTCTCCTTTTATATCTGTTCTTCAGAGTTCGTTGTTTCGTTTTCACCAGAGAGAATTTTAATGATGTGTAATAATTTTTGATATTCAGGATCGTTTTCTAATTCTTGTAATGATAGAGTTTCATGCGGTCTAAGTCTAAATTGATGATGCTGTTTAGCTAATCCCATTCCAAATTGTACTAATTCTTTGATAGCAGAATCGATACGTTTTTGCAATGGATCTTGACCAGGAATCTTCACTTTATTTGGATGCGGTCTCCAGCAACTACAGTCACTATTGAAAGAAACACGAGGATAACCACTACCTTCTGTCACCGATGGATTCGGAGGGGTTCCTTGACATTTTCCATGAGAATCGTCATTCATTCCAAGAGAATGATAATATTCACAATTCCAACAAAACTTGTAACCATTCGACATTTGTTTTTCTCCTATATTACATATACTACAAAAGCTACAAATTTTCCTACTTTTCGTGTCCAGAAGAAACCATAAATTCACCAACATTAATACCACCAGTAAAAATTTGAGCTATATACCTACCATATTTGCCTGTTTTATCCTTGAAAGTCTTCACAAAAACTTCACGACCCACAGGAAGAAGAGTTTGCAACTCAATCTTCGCGGCTAAACCACGTTGATATTCTTCAGAATCTTTCTTCACACCATAGGTTTCAGGAGCATCAAAATTGTTGAATCGTATTCTCTCGTGTACGTGGCACTTCATTCCTAAATCTACATCGAGATCTACTGTGTCGCCATCGACTACACGACGAACCGTTGCCTTATAAAAATAGAGATCGGTTTCATCAGTCATCTTGGCTCCGCGCTAACCGTTCTAATTGTTGATGTGTTGAAAAATGCTGAACGAGCAACGATTGCATTTCAGTGTTTTTTCTCATCAAATTACAAGCAAATTCTGTTAATTCTTTTTCTGGAAAAATCAACCAACCACCTTCTTCTTTCCAGCAATATACATTTTTACCTATATGAAAATCAACATAACCATTGGCTTCTACTTCTATTTCATCACAAATCTGCAAAATAATATTCGCAGATTCATCACCTGAGTTGACGATTCTTTCGACTACATCATGTCTCTTCTGTGGGTCCATCTTCTCCATCACCATCTTCTTCTCCCCCCTTGTCTTCGAATTCTTCAAGTCCATCAGACAACAAATCGATCATCTGTTGTCTTTGCATTCTTTCTTTAACATCGGTTGAATGATGCTTACGAATCTGCATATCTGAAATAATAATTCTTCTAAAGGCATCAAACAAATGTTCATGTGTGGTTACAGCATAACACACGGCAAAAGCTTGAGCCATTTTTAGAATAAGCAATGGTCCGTAACCAGTAACGATATCGAAACCTCTATCGTTGGTGAAAACAATAGCAGCTTCGTTGTTACGAACCTTAACGTGTTTATGATTTCCCATCTACTTCCTCTAAAGCCCACTTCATGGTTAGTTGGACTGTGATGACTTCTTCTTTTCTTAGCGGACACCAATCAGGTGGTTTCTCTGTTCCAGAAGGAATATCTTCTGCAATAATATATTTTCTTCCATCTTCATATGTACCTTCTTTATCGATTCCTTTTGGTTTAAATTCACAATCATATTCACCAAAGTCTTCGCCTACACAACAAACGAATGGACATTCACAACATTTTTCAACATAGATGTTTTTCATAATTACTCCAAATCAAAACACACTTGAATTCTACCCACTACATGTTCTTTTGGTTGACCAAGTGTTTCTCTGTGAATCATTTCAACGTATATATCAGATGGAGCAATACTA
>QNDS01000036.1 GCA_003644925.1 Candidatus Fermentibacterota bacterium | reverse complement strand
CAACCGAATGATCTGGTTAAGTTCAAGAAAACACTGTGCAGGGTTAAAGGCGTTTTCAGCTACGGGAAATGGGTTAGGATAATGGATCCGTTTGGAAACATCATTAACTCAAATATCAAAAAATTGGAGATAGTGAAATATGGAAAAGGACTGCAACTCAGCTAACCCGATTCATCTCCTACCAATCATAGATTGGAAGGAGTCTTCTCGGGTACGGAAGATAAAATGGATATAACCTCATATTGTAAACGGAATAAAGGCGTGATTGTAGGGAACGCATGTATCGTGGGGGAACGGCAGAGGGATAGCCCGTTCGCAGGCACCCCGAAGGAGTTAGCTAATGAAATCAACTCATTTTTCCATAGGAAACTGATGAATGATCCGATATTATCTGTTGGTTTAGCCGGCTTTGGATTGGATTTAGATGCGACGGAGCGGTTTCAGGTAGCCAGAAACCCCGTATACGGGATGCGATCCATTGGCATTGTCACATACACGGGGGAACAACCCATCCCTAAACTAAAACCACGGGCTAAACTAGTTAAAGGTGATGAAGATTTCACCGAAGAAGAAATTGCCAGATTCCAAAAACATATTGGAGGGTATATCTCATGAAAAAAACAACAACAGTACTTGCCCTACTCATTTTGGTGGTGGGGGTGTCGGGGTTCGAGTACTCTATCAGCCAAGGCGAGATGAGAACCCGGTGTCTTGGTGATGGGGGCACGTGGGTTGATGGAGCGTGTAAGTGCCCTCTCGGGCAGAGATATTATGGTTGGAGTTCAGGTTGCGGCAGGGTGGACATATCTCCCCGGGAATTATGTTACCAATATTACAGCAACTGGAGGTGGGATAAGACGCAGGATAGATTTACTTGCGAGTGTCCTAACGGTTGGCGGTGGGCTGGAAACATAAAAGGCTGCGTCTCCGAACCCGGGAAGCAGACCGCAAGGACGGTAATTACGCAACAAACACCTCAACACGAGAACCCAGTGGATAGCCTAATTAATGCGATAAAAAAATTTTTCGGGTGGTGACCTCCTCCAATTTACTAATTAATTCTATCACTATCACTCTTTTATCTTATCTCTCCTATGTATTTACTGATATGGCAAGAAAAAGATAGATTGTAGATAGATATCCTGCGAAGTAGGGTGAATAAATGGCTAATGCAAACACGGATTTGAGTACGGAGATTTCGGTTTTATGGATACTCTCTCTCTTGGTGGTGTTAACAGGATTATCTTATCTTGTTGTTACCGGGTTGCATTTGAATGATTTACAGGTTTTCGGGACGGCGTTTGTTTTCCTGGTGCTTATCCTGGTGTCCATATCCACCTTCTCACTCAATCTTGGACACATCCCCATGGGCAAGACATTGAATCAGTCAGCTTTGTTCTTTATGGGTGGGTTTTTCGGGTGGATGATGCTCTTGAAGTCTACCACAATCTCCTCCCTAACCTCCAAGTCAATACTGCTTGAGATCGTGGAACATAAGCTGCCACCTTTCTGGAACTGGTTCCTATCCTGTATTGCAGCACCCTTCGCCGAGGAAAGCTGGTTCCTCCTAGCCATGCCCTTATTGATGATCTATGTGATGAACAAGATAAACGAGGAACTCAATCTAAACCTTTCCACATCAACCACCCTCTTCTTCGTCATTATCGTTTCAGCAATCATTTTCGCTAACTTCCACGTGGGAGTAAAAGCATTCACAGTATTCGCAGTCTCTGCTATCATGTTCCGAACCACTCAACTACTATTCTACTGGGGGGACTTGAAACTAGGGATGCTGTCAAAAATAGATTTCATACCATCATTCGCCTTAGGCATACACGTATCCAACAACATAAACGCATCATTAGGGTACATCCAATCCCTCGGACTGCTCCTAACCCACCCCTTAGGTATAATCCTGCTTATTCTATTCATAATAATGCTCTACATGGCAATAAACAGCCTAGCCACAATCATGCTCCTCCCCAACGAAAGAAAGAAACTGCTCACATCCACCTAAAAAGTGATAGCAACCGTAACTAATAAACTTAAATACTTACTCACACATAATACTAATAACTACTAGCTTAGTTTTAGTATACAAAAACAAAGAGGAAAAAAAAAATGGCAAGACAACCTAAGTATTCCCACACTAAGGGACTGATACCTGTGACCATCACAGACGATGGACGAATTTTTGCGACCCGGAAGAGACCTGCATCCAAGTTCAACACCTGCGTAGGAGACAAACTACGAGGCAAGAAAACTGGAAGCAAAGCAGCTCAGACAGCCGCCCTGAAATCAGCCATCGCAGCATGCAAATAGAACCTGCACGCAACAAAAAATAGTGGCTGACTTTTTCCGGAAAAAGCAGACAAACCAATTAGATTTCTTCTTTCTTTTTATTTTTCATCTTACGTTGGTGCCAAGGAGATCCACGGCTTTTAGTCGTGGGAGTATGTCAGCTAACTCTTTCCTCTACATTCTAAGCAAAACTTCTGAGAATTCGAGGTCTTTATGAACTCCTTACCACAGACAACGCAAACACCCATGAACCTCTTCTTCCCCTTTTTGCTCCACCCCCTACACGCAGGCGAACAAAACACATGAGCCTTCGTAGTCTTCCTGAATTTCTTGCCGCATACAGGGCAGATAGCTCTATCCAGCATTTCTTTCACACAGTCCTTTATCTGATTGGGTTTTATCTCCCCTGCATCCACCTTCCTGAGGAGATCCACTCTATCCACATCGTCAAGTGTTCTCGTTAACATAATCGCTCTCGTAGATACATTAGATACTCCCTCTAAATACTTGTCTCTGAACTCCTTCGCATCTATAAGATGCCTAATATTACTTAAACTATAACCTAATTCATCCGCCAACGCATTCATCGTCTTATATCGTCCAGACGTCCATAACTTATATACTCTCTTCTCCCTCTCTATACCTCTCCTTATCTGCATAGTCCTAACACACTTTTCGGAACAATATTCCTGCGAGGCACGCTCCGCACGAAACCGCCCCCCACAATATTTACATATCCTCTTGATGTGCTTTCTCCCGCTTCTACCTGACTCAAAAGCAACCTCCAACAACTTTCTGAGATCATCTCTACTAAGAACCTTACTATCTAACGCACCCAGTGCCTCATCCACCAACTCTCTAGATGCCTTGCTCTTGGTACTCTCCACATCGTCTGTCATGATTGATCCTGTTTTTTCCCTTGGATGGATGGACGCAACAAATCACGCCCAAAACCAGCCCCCCTCAAGAGTCCTCCTCTGGCTCTATCTCATCCTCCTCCTCCTCAAGGGGCATTCCTGTGATGTTACTCACCCCCTCAACGATTCTGTTTAGGTCTCCTCCAACAGCACTGATCTGTTTCTGCAACATCTTCAGGTACTCGTTATGTTTATTGTTCTCCATCCGCAGATTATCATGCTCCCTCTGGAGTTCCTCTAAACTCTTACGCGTCTCCTCCTTGATACGATGTAGCTCTTTGTCTGCGTTTCTTTTCTCTTCCTCAAGCTCTGGAATCCGTTGCTTCAACTCTTTCGCTTCCTTAACTATCCCGTAGACCTCTTCGAAGGTCATCTTTTTCATTTCATCCATTTTACTCGGTTTTTTTTGGGAGAATCGGGTTATGCCCTCTAATCAACCAGTTGCCCTCGCCCCTCACGGAACAAGCCCCTTCCTCACCCCCTTAAGAGGGGCTAGGGTGGGGTGATTGACTTCTTCTCCAGCTCATCGATCGCCATCCGTATATCCAAGTCTGTCACAGTTTTCCTTCCAGCATGTCTAGCCAGTTTCTGTGCCGTCTCACTTATATTCATCGCCCTGTTCTCTAAATACTCCCTTAATCCGTTGACTGCTCCAGCACTAACTCGCTGGTTCCCAGTAAGCTGTATCAACCTCTTAACTGATGCCGCAGCCAACTCATTTGTATTTCTCATATATATCATCTCTTTTTTTATTTGAATTTTTTTTTTTTCAGTTACATTCCTCTCCCACCAATAGCACATCCTCAACTCTTTCTTTATCTACTTTCTTGTCTATCAGGCACTTGATGTCCTTCGCTTTCTGTTCCGCATCCTTCTTATCTTTTGCGATAACATAGCCCTCAATTATCCTGGATGTAGCTATCCGTACAGGGTACTTCTTTCCGCTATTCGCTAGCCTCCAGATATGTGTTTTACCAACACCCCTTCTACATGGCGTCTTATTCATTTTCAGTAGTTTTATAGATAACAGTTTATGGCAGTGGATGTTTGCGGTACTCCATGATCCAAAACCTAGTTCCTTCATGATCTGGTATGTTGATAAGTTCTCTTTTCTCCTCAATAAATCAAGTATCTCTATGTCTATTCCTCCCAAGTGGCTTGTTTTTTCTTCCATGATGAATCACCTCCAAAGTATCTGTAGTTTGGTGAGTTCTCTTTGTAGACTTCCACCAATTCCATGACTACATCTCTTTTTGTTTCAACGCCTTTTGTTCTTTTTAGGAAGTTGTATATTGCTGTGAATTCTTTCACATCTTCCTTTCTCTTTAATCGAATGCTTATTTGTTTCTCCTTATACCGCATCACACCCCCCCCTCCACACGCTTTTCGACATCGGTGGCGTGTTTTTTTGTTCTGTTGTTGACACGTATTCGTTCCTTCCTTTCTTTTTCCGTATTATGCGGTTTTGATCCTCCAGACGGCTTATTATGTTATATAGGCTGGATCTACCACATACTCCGTTGTTGTCCGCGAGTGCTTTCAGTTGGACGGTGCCTTCGCCCCTGATTTTTTCGTAGATGAGTTCATCCATTTTTTTCACCCCGCTTCTCTGCGTGTGCTGATATAGTGTTCTGTGGCTGTGTATGTATTCATCAACCCATGTTGCTGCGTTTTCGTAGTCTTCTCTGGTGGGTATCAGCCCCCCATCCTCTGTAACCTGTCTCTGATGTATATGGAATCCAGCACTTGCTGAGATTACTCTGATCATGTGTTCCATGTCTCGTGGGAGGTTAGGCACCCCCCACCGTATATTCTGACTATATAGCCGATCCCTCAACCGCCTCAGCTTGTTTTTATCGAATAGGAGATATCTTACTCTGGGGTTCTCTGCCCCTCCCTGGATGCTGGATTTAATCTCCTCTAACACTCTCTTTATCTTTGAGAGATCCATTAGTCCTTCATCGAAGGGGTTGCAGAATCCATCAATCATGGAATCCGTTATTTCATCAACCACACCTTCCACCAGAAACATGGGCATGATATAGTCAAACCTGCTTAAGTCTCCGCTCTTCATCTTAATCTGTTGAATGAATCTCCTCCCGTTTGTGAATGTGTCCTTGATTGGATTCATGCTAGCTAGCACAGAAATATTCGCCCTAAAGGAGCTGGATTCCCCTCCTTTCGCAACATCGATTCGATCATTATCTAGCACACCTCTGAACACCCCGGCATGACGTCCAAGCACTGCTTTATCGAACTCAGACAGAATCAGCAACCCATCATTCGCCTTCTCCGAAACCGACGGCTGCCGCTCATACCCACCCTGAACCCTCTTTGAAACACCCACCACCTCCGTATCAGACATAGCATCTATTTTGGTGGATTTTGGTGAAATTTTCTCCATCAGCTTACTATGGGTTGTCTTATTGCTTGAGATATCCCCCACAATCAACAAATGCATGCTTGATCGCACACCCCGCCCCCGAGACCTCAGGGGAGGCATATAAATACTAGCAACCTGGAGTAGAGAGAACCTGTGCAAAAACGACAAACCCCTGCCATAATTCTCCAACCTAACGACAAGTTTATCTAAAAGATCCTCCTCCTCCAACAGACCCAAAAACGAATCATCCACATCAACACCCATCTTTTATTCTCATGTCACAGGAGGGGATTCCCGCAATCCTATTTGGTTCATTCGATTTATTACCCGATCCCTGATCTGCTCTATCTCCAGCAGCTCCTCCTTATCAAAGATTTCAATACCGTGCTGTAGTGCTTCATTGCATTGATTTCGCATGGTGATTAATTTCATCGATGATGCCTTATCTATGCTCTCCTTCCTGAGAAACACGATGAGAGGTATTCTCCTCTTCCGCATCTCACTTACAAAAGCCAACCGACCTTTCTGATCCTCAATCAAACCCAATTCAATCGCCCCCTTATCGTAGATATTAATCCCACAGTCTCTTGTTCATCCTCGTATCTCTCCTCCAGCACGCCTTGCTCTACTTCCTTCACCATAAGCTCGGTCTGGGCTTTCTCCTCCTCCAGACCGCGTCTTATGTCTTCCACTGCTTCATCAAGTCTCTTCTGTTTTTGTTTTTCCGCTAACTCATATAGTCTCTCCATAACAATCCGCCTCCACTACTTTTTAGTCTTCACCAACCGCTTTAAGATCCATGTTCTTCCTCTGCTAGTAGGAGTATCCCCCCAGCTATTTCCGTAACCCTAACATCTAGTTTTTTTGATAGGGTTTTCTTCTCAGGATCAAAATCCCAATACACTCCCCTGATTTTAATCTTTTTTTTCATCATCTTATGGTTTTATATATGCTCCCCATCAACTACTACCCGAAAGGTTTCCCCGAGGGGAGTCCATCCCTCCTTTCTTGCTTCATCCACTCGCACATCCCAAACTTCCGTTCTCCACTCAGATATCACTCTTGTCTTCATCTCCGCCTCACCTCCTTCTTGCAGATGACACACTCCAAATATCCCTTGATCTTCCTCTTTTGCCCCTCAAATTTCATCTTTTTCTTTTTCATGTTCCTTCCATGGTATCTTGAATACAGCAAACCATACAGCAAACAGGAAGATGAAGGTGAAAGGGGAGTACCCGCCCATGAAGTCTGTGCAGTACACCAGCAACAGCACACCCACCACGAACAACAAAGATAGTACCTCTTTCATCTTTAATCCCTTTATTATCTTTGTTTTAAGCCTTTAAATACTGAATTACTCTTAATTTACTTTATTGCCCTTGAAATGAGCATAATTGACATTAATGTGGGCAGTTCCCTCCGAAGCTGTCGTAGAGTGTTGCCACGAGTTTGTCTTCAACCGCATCTAGTGAGTATATCTCTCCTCTGAATTTTTTCACGAGGTTTGTGAGGTTCTCGTCCACGCCGAATACTCCGTACTTGCATAGCCCTACCATGTTTATTTTTTTTGCTGTCATCTCTGTTTTATTGCAGTTGTCTATGTAGGAGTCTGTGATTATGAATATGTTGATGTTGTTCTCTTTTTGTTTTTCTTCTTCGATTATTTGGTCTGTTCTTTTGAGGGCTTTTGATAGGATTGTGCTGGTTCCTGTCTTGAATAGCATGCTTTTTGCTAGTATGGTGCCGTATTCTTTGGTCAGTATTTTCCCTCTGCTGTCTTTTATGGGGTGTGTGTCTGTGGAGAAGTCCATTACCGCTATCTGGCATCCTCGTTTTTTTGCTATTTCTATGATTGCTACGGTGGTGTCCCTCATTATTCTGGACAATGGTTCGCTGCTAACGCTACCTGATACGTCTCTGAGGATGAAGACTATTGATTTATTTTTCCTCCGCACTTTCTGGGGTATCCTTATCTCTTCCAGATCGTATTGCCCTACTGTAATCAGATCTTCGGGGTTCTCTGTGATTTCGTCTATGTCTCTCATCTTCCTGAAGCCGTTCATCCGGTTGCCTTTGCCTCTGATGTGTTCTCTGGTTTTCTCTTTCCCTTCTCTGCTGTAGAGGTCTGGCAGCACCCGTGAGAATGATTTCTCCAGGTGTTCTATGATCATGAGTAGATCGTCCACGTCTTTTTCTTCGATGAGTGTGTTTATTTCGGCATCACTGAAGCCCAGTCCCTCTAATTTACTCATTATGTTCTTTTCTTTTGCTTTGTTTTCGATATCTCCTTTTATCGACGTTGATTCTTCATCCAACGAACTTGCTTCTGATACACTATCCCCCCCCTCTCCGCTAGGTTTCTCACCACCTCCTTCTCCATTCCCAATGCCCTCGTCCCTCTCTCCACCCCCCACCCCCCCAACAACATCAGTTATGCTCTGTAATCCCTCCCCTACCTCTCCATCCTCATCTATCTGCCCCTTTTCCTCCAGCAAAGCATATATCCTCCGGTATTTCTCCACCACAGGGATCGTCCTATCCGACATAATCTCCTTCGCCCCCCTCTGGACTTCCGTCTCCTGGAACTCAAAGCATAGGAGCAGATCCTCCGGAGGGAGCTTACTCTTCAACAACGTCAACATCTCCCTCAACTTCCTCCTATGACTCACCTTAGCCCGCCCCCTGATATTGTACTGGAAATGAATCTCCATATCAAATACAATGTTCAATAAATCATGGGAGTAATTACCTTCTTCATCCTTGCATAAATCAATAATCTCTTTATTAATTTCTGCTGTCGCAGGAACACGTAAACGAGAATCCAAATGTCCACAATTTTTAACTACAATGCCGTTTGCAACATAATTATGTGTGTCGGCTACTGTTAGATTGTAGACATATCCTCTATATCGCCTCACACTACAGTCCTTAACTTCATCAAATTTGTAATCTAACGACAAGGTAGGGTTAAATAACAGATATTCATCAAAGGTGTATACTTTATTATGGATTGTGTTTGATTGCATACCTGCTTCCAACATCCCCTTTCTCTCCTGTAAATACTTCAATGCACTTCCACCCAATGTTTTACCTTTCAGTGAATAAGCGTAGCCTACTTTCTCTAAAAAGCGTATAAGATTCTCTCGTTGATTGCTTATTTCGATACAATACTGTACTCTCTTCCTTCTTTTAGCATTGCCTTTCCTCTCTTTTTGTACTACGCCCCACCCCGTAGTTTCATATTCCCTAGATTTATAAACTTTTGATTTAATACCACACTCTTTTAACAATGTTTGAATTTCTGTTAAATAGTTTATAACGCAGGATTCTAATCTAGGGGTTTTACTAACTTTGAGCCGGATTACCCCCCCCGTATTACTCCTAAATGATGGCTTCAAACCATCTCCACCAAATAAACCACTAAGAAAACATCGTTTGCCCCGATTATCTAATCTAAATATCCACTCCGGCACATTAACCTCCTGTTCAACTCTCTCTCCTCGTGGTAAACCCAACGCTAATAGGTAATCATAAAATGCTCGTCTTTCAACGACTACAGAGTGATTATATGCATTATACCTATACTTTCTTCCAAGAAACTTAAGATCATCCATTACCAACTCCATATCTGCTTTATATGTTCCTGAAAAACCAACAACATGTCTAGTTGATAGTAACCAGCCATTTGCTAATATTGAACCAACCAATCTGGCGAGAGCATATATCCTCTCGCTATTGCTTACGAGGGGCAATAACTTCTCATGCTTTAAATCCTCAATCATCCCCATCGCCACAGGTTTTTCCCCATGCCGGTATGTGCAGATAGTATTCCGTGTGATACCATATTTCTCCCCTATCTCCCTATCTGATTTATCACTATCTTGGATTCTTTCGAGATATGCGTTTATTCTATTTCTCGCAGGTAATCTGTCTATAAACGCCTCCTCAGATAATATCACCTCTCCTTTATCTCTGTCCATCCCCCCTAGCTCACCCGATTCCTTAACAAGTATGTCCCCAGCCCGTATATCCCTTATCTTCTTCCAACTAAACCCCAATACAGTATCCGCCACCAATATCGGATGATTTCCTGTAGCATTAAAGCTTGCACCACTCATCGTGCTTACTTGGTATATCTTTTCATCAATTTCTCGTTTATGCGTTGCCATAACCTCTTTATTTGTTATGCTTCTCTTAGCTATATCCACTGATTTGACAAACACTCTCTCCCCTTTACGTAACCGCTTTTCTATCTCTGTGATATACTCCCCTCCCGCATCAGTGGATACTACTGTATCCGCGGGCAAACATTCATGGAGCAGCAAAGCGTCAAGAATCTTGATATACTCTGCCTTACTCACTATTTTAGAGTATGGGTTAAGGTACACAATCCTCTTCTCTATGTCCGTGGCAGCGATGAACTCACTATCGCCATCCTTCTTCATCACCCGGACATCCTCAAAATTATGTATGAGCTCGTTGCTATCCGCCAGACGCTCAACCACACGTTGAAGATATTCTTCCTTCCCTCTCTCTGGATCTCTACCCTTCTGTGCCATCCTTTTTCCTCCCCATAGAATAATGGGTTCTTTCTCTCCTCCTAGTTCATCACGCCCTCAACTATTATCTTTTCCTCAACCAGCATCAATTACCCCCTATCTTTTGCTTGAAGATTTCGCCGATTTCTTTCTTGAATTTCGTGTAATCTCCCCCTGTAAGGTGTAGTTTTTCGAGTACCATATTCCTGTAGGGGCAGTTTTTCGCTGGAGTGCAGCAGAATGCAATGCATCGTATATCCACTGTTGGAAAAGTTCCGCAAATCTGTTGGCTCATCCAGTCGTCTCTTTCTATGAATGTGATTTCGTCCATTACTCTCTCTTTGATTTGATTGGCTAATTCTAGTTGACCTATATTATATACTTCCATGAATGATTGCATTAACACATCGATCTTACTCCTCTCCTCTTCCTCATTAGTTTCGGTCTCCATTTTTTCATAGCATGATGTCGAGTCGTATGTTTTTTTGTGAGCACATACTCTCGAATTTCCTTATTTCCTGGAAGCTTTTTGGTTTGCTGAGGTTTGGTGTGATTATGATTTTGGTTCGGTCTCCTTTTGTTTCATAGTGTAGTTCGCAGTTTTTGCATGTTTTCCTTGCTATCTCACTTGCTTTGTCGTATTCTGTTTTCAGTAGCATTTTGGTTTTTCTGGTGTGGTATTCTAGGTATTCATCTATGTGGTGTCTTAGTTTCTCTGTGTCCAGGCTTTGGATTACCTGGGGTGGTAGATACTTCAGGTAGAGGGTTATCTCCTCATCTAGTTTGTCTTCTAGCATGCTGTATTTGTGTTGGAGGTTTTTTGGGAGGGTTGGGTACTCATCTCTGTATTCGTTGAGGATTTCCACGCATTCTTGCACGAATACTTCACCCTCTTCTGGCATGATATTATCTATCCTTTTCACGAGATTGCGGTGTTCCTCGTTCACTATACATTCGTCCATGACAGCATCTATTTTTTTGCTGTCGAGGGTGTCGAATCTGTTGTTGAGCATGAGTCTTCCCACGTTGTCGTAGTCTTCATCGCTTACCTGGTTTCTTCCGTTGACTGCCGCCATGATCCTGCACAGATCACGGTATAGTTTGATGAATCGGGTGCTGAACACGAATCCTTCGTCTCTGAGCATCCGGAACATTGTGAGTATGATCTCTGTGTCGTATTTCACTGTGGCAGCGTTCTCCCTTATGTCCTTTATCTCTCCCGCAGTTATCCTGATGTTTCTATGTGTGTTATCTGGGTTCGACAAGACCTCCTCCACCGCCTCAGGGTTATCCTTAATCAGGTGATCCATGCTCAAGATTATTGCGAACCTGTCCTTCAATGCCAGATCAAGCCTCTCCGTGTTATAATCCTCTGTAAGGGGGTTTGTAGTGGCTATCACAGAGAGCACAGGCAAATTCCGTTCCCCCGCCAACGTCTTGCTGCATTTACGCTCCTGCATAACCTCCAGCAGGAAATCCAGGAACTCACTCCTACCCCTAAGAAACTCATCGAAAAACAGGATATCCGCCTTCCAGAACCCAGTCTCAATCAACTCAATTTCCCCTCTCTGATACGACAAAGGATTCAGGATACCTACGATATCTTTTACAACAGTTTCGTTATGGATCTGCCGGTAAAAGAAATCCAGATTGGTTATCTCACACAGTAACCGCACGCAGTAGGTTTTAGCCTCTCCAGGTGCACCCTCTATGAGTATGTGCTCCTGGCTTGCAAGAGCCAACAGCAAACCATCTATTACTTCGTCCCTGCCCTTCACCGACTTACCTAGCTCCTTCTTCAACGTAATCAGCTTTTTATCAATCATCGTTCAAATTCTTGATCTACTGTTGGTGTTTCCATCTTATTTTTTTAGTATGATCCTCCTGAGTTCTGTGTTTAGTGTGTCTAAGTTGATTTCTGGTTTTTCGGTGGGTGTTTCTGTGCCATCCTCCAGGAAGGCGTTGATGTATCCATCCATCTCTGTTATGTGTTGTATCTCTTTTTTTTCTTTTCCTGTTGCTTTTATTGCGATGATTTCGTGGATTTTCTTTACTATGGGTGCTGGCATTATATTCTTCATCTCATTCAGTGCTTCAACGAACTTGATGGGTGGGGTTCTTTTTTTGTTGATCACGTATTTGGCGTTCACGATTTCTCTCGCAAGGAAGCCCACCTCTTTAGGGGTGGGAGGACTTGCGAGCATGCGTTTGTATTTAAGGATGGAATCCTTATATCTAATTGGGATTGGAGCGATGAAAACTGTAACCCGAACAATCAGGTTGAATGTTCTCAGACCAACAGCTAATAAGTTAGATAAGCTTGATGCTCTCTCCGGCGAGTATCTGGAGGCGTGCAACATCTTTCTCCAGGCTCTGAAATCCAACACGGTTAAATCGAAATACACTCTACAGCACCTCCGCTACACGGATATTAAGGAGTCCACGCAGCTTCAGGCACAGCTTATTGTGGATGCCTGCAAGGATGTTTGGATCCAGAGAGATAAGGTTGAGAAGATCCGTGAATTTAAGCGGATGCCCATCCGATTCAACGCACCCCGATCCGGCTCCTTCGGCGAAACAGGGAGAGGGAATCCTGTTGTCTCCTTCGCCACTCTTCAGGGGAGGGAAACTCTTCCAGTGAAGCAGGATGGATCCTATGAACGATTCAATGCCTTTCAAGAGCAGGGCTACCGTTTTACGCAATTCGCTCTCCAGCAGAGAGATAAGAGGTGGACGGTTCTCGTAACCCTCAAAAAGAGGTTTAATGTGTCGGAACCAGAGACTACCCAGAATGTTCTGGGGGTTGATGTCGGCACCAACACCCTCGCAGCAGTCTCTGTTTACTCTCCCGCCGAAAAGAAGGTTCTCAAACAGCTTTATCTTGGCAGAGACGTCTCCCAGATTACGCGAAACATCAGCGTAAGGAGAAGCAAACTCCAGCGGAGTGAGAAGACTTCCTACCGGGCTCGGCGAGCCCTTAGGAAGCTCCGGGGCTATGAACTCAGGCACACCAAAACCAGGTGCTTCGAGATCGCCCACCGGATAGTGAACCTTGCCAGGGACTATAATGCCACGATAGCTATCGAAGACCTGAAGCATTTGAACAAAACCAGACTCCGCAGGAAAAGCAACAGGAAGGTTAAGCGGATGCCGTACGCCATATTCAGGCAGGCGTTGGAGTCTGTCGCATGGCAGAACGGTGTTGCAGTAACCGCTGTTAACCCAAGGAACACCAGCAAAACCTGCTCCCGATGTGGTGCTAAGAGAAGCGTGAGCGGGAGAACCTTCAAGTGCGAGTGCGGGTATACTGCAAACAGAGATCGGAATGCTTCGGTCAACATTGCCCAGAGAGCGGTCAATAGCTTCAATCCCAACGCTATTTCTGACCAGAATTCCCTGGGTTGGGCTGCTGTCAACCAGCCTGCTCGGCATAATGATTCGGTTGTTGAGTGTTCGCAACATATTAATCCTCCGATGAATGCAAGCCCACTGCTTTAGCTGTGGGTAGTTGACAATCCCCCTGAATATCTGCAAGTATCTCTTGTATGTTATGTTCTTGTTGTTTTCTATGTATTTGCGGTAATTATATCTTGCCAGGGATCTATAATGATGGTAGAGTGCGATCTGGCTGAATTTTTCCAGAGCGAAGTCCTTTAGGATCTTGTTTTGTCTACCATAGTACACGATGTCTGTGGTAAGCCACTCAATTGTTGTAGGGTTTGATTTGGAGAGCAGTGTCACGAACTTGGCTATGTCGAACCCAACGATGTCGATAAATGAGCCTTCCGCCTTGCATCTACTCCCTCCCTTATCGAAGGCTATACTAATCACATCCTTTGGCTTATTGATCGTTATATATTCTTCAATAGGTCTTACGAACACGAACCTAACATCATAGTCGCTATCTTCACTTGCCATTCCCCAAGCACGGCTGCCGTTTTCCACAGCAAACAGGATATGTAAGTTCTCCGCCTCTTCAATATTCCTGCAAACATCTCTGATTCTATCTCGCATTTTTCTGTTTCCTGATCGCTTTTTTAGCGTCCACGATCACATCACTTGGGAACTGGTATATCTTCTCCCCTGTCTGCTCGGAGTACAGGAACCCTGAGGGTATCTCCAATAACACGTCTATGGTCTCTCCAAGGTATTCTTCTCTCTGGTATATTACTCTTTTCCTATCTTTTTTTTCAGTCATTTTCTCACTCTCCTATTGAGTTGTATTAGCTCTGCTCTTGTTACGCAGACTAGGTTGCTTGGATCGTCATTATATCTGTCTCCATCCAAATGAAAGATTACGCATCCTTCAGGTATTCTGCCGTGGAGTTCTTCGTAGATTTTCCTTGGTCGTCTCACCCGCTTGTTTGTTTCGGTTGTTAGGTATGTGCAATCCTTGGCGTGTTTCTGGACGCCTCCCTTCCAATTTGGGTTTTTCTCCATTGCAGTTTCCCCTTTCTTGAATTCACTCCCGGGGCTGAGGTGTATCCCTTTGAGGTTTTTGTTCCATGTGGCATGTCCTTTCTTGAAGATGGTGGGGGCTAGGGGTATCGTGCCTTCCCGAATCCCCCGTCGGACTGTCTTTGATATCTTTTCCCTTGTTTCTTTCGTGTGTTTTTGTCCTTTCCTCATTTTCCCCCTCAAGATAGTTTCGGCAGATTTGCCATGATTTCATCTCGGTAGTTGTCTAGCATGGAGTATTTTTCCTGGTATTCTCTTGCTGCGTCAAGGTCTATGCATTCAAGATCATATATTCTTCCCTGTAGGCAATTCATCCGGTGGGCTGTCTGATATGCTTTGTTTTTGTATGATTTCATGGCATCATCCTGTATCCTACCTAGGTTGTGGTCTTCTATGGCGATATCTATATCATCCAGATCCTTTTTCAGAGTCCTCAGGAGATCCTTGATGGTGTCGTTCAGCAGTTTCTCTATCACGTCAGGGTATACTTGACCTACTACTTTCACGTCCACTTCCTTTAGCATTCCCTTATATATCTCCTCGACGCTATTTATGACTGCTGCGAAGCGGGAGGTGTGTATAATGTATACGCTCTGGTTCAGTCGGGCACTGTTCAGGATAATGATCCTGCTTGCTGCAAACCTGTTCGCCTGATATAGCTTCTTCTTTTGCTTGGATAGTTTCTGGCGGTTTTCCGTGGGGAAGTCGAAGGCTATCACTACAAACGATTTGTTGCCACTATCTTTGTTGTCCTTCTCCACCCTCGCTACTGTGTCTGCATGTATCAACGTCATTCTTCACATCTATCTTATTTTATTCTTTATCTCTGGGAGGGATACATCTCAGCAAGAAAGCAATTTTCGCAACAGAAACACGAAAATTGCTCATCTTTACTTTCAAACTTTGCAGTAGCGTACGCTTTCTGCAAATCAGGGAATACTTTCTTGCAGATGACACACTCCCAATATCCCTTGATCTTCCTCTTTTGCCCCTCAAATTTTATCTTTTTCTTTTTCATTTTTCTCAAAGTATTCTGGATATTTTTTCTACGTCTCGGAGATTGCTGCACTGGAATACGTCATTGCAGTGTTGAGCATATTCTGTCATGATGCTGTCTCCTGTGTCCCACTCTTCTTTTCGCTCTGGATTGAGCCAGAGCAATGTCTTCGCTTTCTCCTGCATCTCCTGCAATGTCCATGATTCGCTTTCTTTTCTGTTGTTCCGTGCGTCTCCAAGTATGATCACAGTTGTTTTTTTGTCTACACACCTGCTGAGATGGTGGTTGTGGAATTCCATGAATGAGTTTCCGAAGTCGCTGTATCCTTCCACGGACACATCCGCGTTCCTAAGCGATTCGGCGATTGGTACGGAGAGATCAAGCCGGCAGATTGTATCAACGAATGCAAATGCCTCGAATTTCGATACCTTGTCTTCGAGTGCTTTCATGATTGTGAGCATGAATTCTGAAAAGATTGATACTGATCCTGACAGGTCGCATAGCATCACGATGTCTGGTTTGTCGTATTTTTTGTTTCTGCGTTTCAGGTGTAGGGGTGTTCCACCGTGTTGGATCGATGCACGGATTGTTCTCCTGACATCTATTCTCCCTCGCTTGCTTTGTCTCTGTTTCCTGCTCACAGCTCCACGTATCTTTTTCGCAAGCTTTTGCACTCTCTTCCTCACTTCTTCATAGTCTTTTTCCGTGTAGGCTGCGAAGTCTTTTTCGATCAGGTTTTCTTCAGCGTCTTCGAGAAGTCCCATACCATATTTCTTCCTGAGTTCCTCATCAACTGCGTCATTGTATCTTTTCCGCAGTTTCTCTATGTTTTTCTGTATCCTCTCCGCTTCCACATCTCCCTTCTCGTCTGCTTCCGTAGAATTCCTTCTGATTTCTTCGTTGATTTCTGTGATTGCTTGCTTGAGTTCTTCTCTGAACTCTGATGAGAAATGAATGTTTTCTGGGTGATGGTTTTGGTATCTTTCCTTCGATTCTTTCTCTGCTTGTTTCTTCGCTGAATCCCTGATTAGGTCGTCCTTGATATCTGAGAAGTCTCCGGTCTGAAGGGCTTCTCTGAGTTTTTGTGTTGTTTCTAGTGTCTGACTTACCTCCAAATTCTGAGACATCTGGTTTGTTTCTGTTCCAGATGATGTATTTCCTTCTTGAGCATCATTGTCTTCTTTTTTCTCATCGCTGAAAAGTGAATCTATTTCAGCTTCAAAATCATTATGTCCCTCACCTTCTCCTGTTTCACTGCCATCTGAATCGTCAGAATCTCTCTCGTGATCCTGGATGTCGCCATGAATATCATCTCCTCCGTGAACTTCCTCGCTATTGTTCTTCTCTTCATCCCTCAGTTCCTCCACCCCCAACTTCTCCTTCTTTTCTTTCTCTTCCGTGCCCTCAAAAATATCTTCAAGCTCCTTCAATTTTTCCTCAAATTTTTTCTCATCGAAGGATTTTTCCATCTCTCTCAGACGTTCTCGGAATGATTCCTCCTCAACTTCTTTCATCTCATCGAGTTCATCCAGCGAGAATTGGGAGAAGTAGATATCGAAAATACGGTTGAATCGTTCATGATCATCACTATCTTTGATGAGCGTGCATTGCAGGGCATTCCTGAATTGCCGCTTCGATGAGATATTGGACTTCAGGACAGCGTTGATGCTATCGATCGATTCTGAAATTGATACACGCAATCCTTTCCGCCTGAGAATCGAAATGAATTCGACTATGTTTCTTTGCATTCTATGTACTCCTCCATAGCCTTCATTGATCTCTCCATTTTCCCTGATATGCCTCGCAAATCAGAGAGAGAAAATGTTTTTTCGACTTTCAACTTTTTTTCTGCCAGATCATACGTGGCAGTGAAAAGATCATTTGTGTGGGAAAACTCAAATTTCTCGCTAATCTGAAAACCCTTCTTGACATCAATTTCGATGTTGTCTCTGGATGCCCTCAATGTGATTTCTGTGAGATATTTTCGCAAATCACGCAGAATTTCGAGTGAAGGGATATGCTCAAATCGAACAGATATCCGATCCATGGTGTTATACCTCCAACGTATAGATATCCTTTCTCCCTCCCGAACCATTCGCAGCCAGTCATTTTTTTTCTCTGGAGCGAATCCTGCTTTCAGCAAGCGGGTGATGTATCCCTGATCTACGTTTTTCTCCGCCGTTCCCTGAAAAACAGGCGGATGGATGATGTTCTCTTGAATCTCCGCAAAAATATCTGAGAGAACTCTCAATCTGTTTTCCAAGACCTCATTTTTCTCCGATTCAGAGGAGAACTTATGCTCTTGATCTACAAGCATTCCATCGAACACCGTAGTATCATCTGCGATCATGACGGTGCCTTTTACCCCTCTTTTCAGTATTTCTCCTTGGCACATTTTCTGGGAAGTATCTACTCCGGAAATGCAATCCAAGGACTTCATGGCAGTCATGAAGTCTCTACACGCTCCCTTGATGCGGAGTTTCAAGGTATGGGAGCGGAATGAGGTGACATACTCCTCTGCCATGTAGTGTTGCCTGAGAATCATATTGAGGAGAGAATAGTCTTTTGTGACAAACTCTCCTCCAGTGATCTTTTCGTTCCGCACATTACCCTCATCATCGTGTATGGTAGTTGTTATCTTTAGTGCAAGCGAATCTGTTCTCGCTTGCGTGATTCTCTTTTTTTCATTGTCCTTCTTCTTTTCCTTGATCATGCTCTGAAATGACTCCTCATCTGTCATTTCTGCAAGTAGCTTTTCCGCTACTTTTCCCTCGATCTCTGTTGCTTGTATGATCATTTTTCAAAAACCACCTCCGAAATCTTTGATGAAGTCCTCATCAGGCTCTTTCACTTTCCCCTCTCCCCCTTTTTTTTCTGATTTCTCAACAGAAAACGGAACCGTAGAAGGAACGATGCTATCTACGTTCTTTTGGATGTGCTCCATATCTCTTTTGGTTTTCAGGATCACGTTGAGTGTATCCTTGATCGTGTTTTTGTTCAGGCTGTCCTTCCCCATGACAAGTAGATCCTTCGCCCAGTCGATTGATTCCGAGATCGATGGTTTTTTCTCGATGTCCTGTTCCCTGATCTTCGACACAGCCTCAGCAACCTGTTTTGCTAGCTTCTCATCAAGATCATCGATTGTTTTCATGAGAATGTGAGACTCCGTTTTCCGTGTGGGGTAGTCAATATGAAGATAGATGCAACGCCTTTTCAACGCATCAGAAAGTTCTCGATAGGCGTTGCTCGTGAGAACCACGATAGGCGTTTCGATAGCCTGAATTGTTCCCAGCTCTGGGATGGAAACCTGGAAATCGGAGAGAATCTCAAGCAAGAACGCTTCAAACTCCTCATCGACTTTGTCGATCTCGTCGATGAGAAGCACAGACTTCTCTTTCAAGGAACGCAAGAGAGGTCGTTCCAAGAGAAAACTATCGGAGAATATGTTCTCCTGAATATCTTCCCAGTTCTTCGCATCAATCTTGTTCGCCTGTATGCGGAGAAGTTGTTTCTGGTAGTCCCACTCGTACAAGGCTTTCGCTTCATCAAGCCCCTCGTAGCATTGTAGCCTGATGAGTGGAAGCTTGAAGTGAGCAGCCAAAACCTTGGCTAGCTCAGTTTTCCCCACCCCTGCATCCCCCTCTACCAGGAGGGGTTTTTCAAGGGCAAGGGCTATGTTCACTGTATCACAGACATGAGAATCTGTGATATATCCTCGTCTTGCAAAATCAGCGATATTCATAAAAGTCCCCCCGAATCCATTTCAATATCACGGATCTCCGTGAAATGCGATATGTGGTATTCTACGAGCTCTTGGAATAGTTTTGTATCCTCTCCCTCGATCAGGAGTTGTTCCTCATTCCAGCGGAAACCATATCCACTTCTCCCGTTTTTCTTCTTCCAGAATACGGGGTGGGTGAATGCGAAGAATAGTTTCTCCATCTCCTCTTCTGCACTTCCCACCGAAAACACGGTGTGGGTTCGTGATATTGCTATGCATTGATTCTCCCCTGCGAAACTTCGGAGGGTGATGGTGTATTTTCTGCCGCTCTTTTCCTCTCCGTATCTCTGTTTCCCTATTACCTCCTGAATCGGAAATTTCAGACAGAAATAAATCTTCGATCTTTTATCCTTGTCCTTGAGTTGCCATTCACGCTCTGCGGAGATGTATGCTGCGAGGTTCACACCCCCACCATACCTTGTTCTGATTTTCATCAGGTATCTTTGTGCCAATACTATGGCTTGGCATGTCTCATCGAATGCTGTTTTCTTCCACCCAGAATCCCTCTCAGGATCCCCGCATGTTTTTCCTGTCATTTTTCACCACCCCCTCTAATTTCACCAATATCTTTTGTTTCCTAAGTATCTTTTTCATTCTCTCATGGCATCACATTCTCTGCAAATCCATTCCCCTTTCGGGTACAGGAACCCTACCGCAGCTTTCTGTTCAACAGTTCCGAAAACAGGTACTCGGTTGGCAAAAAGCCCGCTACCTGGGTTCGTTTTTCTCCCGCAATGTATGCATTTATCAGTCATTTTCCTTATTAATCTCTCATGGCATCACATTCTCTGCAAATCCATTCTCCCTCTGGATATCTGAATCCATCTCCCATCTTCTCTTCAAGTGTTCCGAAAACAGGTACTCGGTTGGCAAAAAGCCCGCTACCTGGGTTCGTTTTTCTCCCGCAATGTATGCATTTATCAGTCATTTTTCATCACCTGAGTATATACAATATAGATTATATCTTTATATATGGCTCAAACGTTAAAATGAGGGATATGTCCTCTCTACCTCCCAAAATACACATATTAGCCATTATCTTTATTTTCATGTGATTATTATTTAGATTCACTGAATAAATACTAAAGAAACTCTCCATCTCACCATAATACTATCAGTTTACAACAACGCAGGGATATAGGCATATGCCTATATCCCTGCGTTGTTGTAAACTGAT
>QNDS01000035.1 GCA_003644925.1 Candidatus Fermentibacterota bacterium | reverse complement strand
GCTGTCGTACTCCAGTGAAGCCTGTTCGTCATCGAGAATTGAATCCAGACCGGGGGGATTATTGCAAAGGATGCTCTCGTATACACTGTAAAGCCCGCCATTGGCCACACATGCGGCAATCCTGTTTTCCCGGGTGACTGCACGGGGAGCGAAGTAACCGCCCATGCTGTAACCGATAAGGACGATCCGCTCCGTGTCTACGAAGGGAAGCTCGAGGGCGTAGTCGATAACAGGGCTGACTACTGATTCCCAGTCCGGTCGGGATGGGATGTGCTGCAGCCGTATGACCTCGCCCTGCCCGGGTCCCTCGAACAGGAGGCAGTTATAGCCCCTCTCGACAGCGGATAATCCGATGCTGAAATAGAGTTCCTCTTTGGTCCCGTCGAAGCCGCTGTGCGCCACAATGAGCGGCCTTGGCTCTCCGGAATCGTCTACGAGGCAGAGATAGGCTGGAAGACTGCCACCTTCGAAGGGGATCTCAACAGGGAGTATGGGGCGATCAGAGAGAGCCGCTGCAGAAAGGAAAGTATCCCTGCTCCGCCTCCAGGTCTCAACGATTCTCTGATCATCAGGGTCGGTGTGAAGGAAGAATTCAGCTGTCCTGTAGTACGCTGAGGCTCTGAAGTAGCATTCCTTCGCACTGACAGTATGATCCTGAGCAAGGAAGCTGTCCGCTTTCGCTTCAACCCTCTCTGCAGTTGCATTCCACTCAAGGTACCAGCTCTCCGTGTCTCCATCCACGATCCTGCTGCAGGTACTCAGACATTCACCGATGTCAGCGCCGCCATTCACTGCATATCCGATGGTTCTGAGGGCCTGGAAAGAGAACTGTCCGGTCTCGAATATCAGCCCGGTAGTATGAATAGTGCAGGGGAAGAGAAACATGCAGACAAGGGCAGAAAGGAAAAACGATAGATGTTTCAATTCGTAAACCTGTCCTCCAGACACACGTATTCAGGGATGTGTGAACTTACTTGGTTGCAAGCATATCCGGATTTACAACTGTGGCTCTTTCGCAGTATACGCATCTGTATGTTACTGTATCTCTATTCTCGAGCAGGAAGTGCTTACCGGCTCCCAGTTGGTTGGTTGCGCAGTTTGGATTGGGGCAGGAGAGTATGTCCTTTACTTCCGATGGCAATGTGATCTGTCGCTTTTCTACCACTTCGCCCTTCTTGATGATATTGATGGTTGCGTCGGGGGCGATAAGGGCGATTTTATCCGTCTCTTCGTAAGAGAGTTCCCGGTTTTCGATCTTAAGAATATCTTTGCCGCGAGGATGCTTCTCGGAATTGAAGCCGATCCCGATCGTCATTATTCCCTCATTCTCAAGACCGAGTATCCGGATAACTTTAAGGGCAAGCGGAGTGGGGATATGATCGATAACAGTACCGTTTTCTATGGAATAAACCTTGTACGCTCTCGTCATCAGTTCAACCCTCCAGTCACCAGGCCGAGTAATGCCTGTCTTGTAGGGATACCATTATGTGCCTGTGTGAAGTATATCGCGTTAGGCATTGAATCAACCTCTTCTGCGATCTCATCCACCCTCGGCAGGGGATGCATCACGCGAACATCCTTTCCCAGCATGTTTATTGTATCCTGCGTGATCCTGTATACACCCGCGACTTTCTCATATTCCTGCGGGTCACCGAAACGTTCCTTCTGAATTCTTGTAACGTACAGTATGTCAAGATCACAGTCTCCGGCTTCTTCAAGGTCTGAAATAGTCCTGTATCTGATATTCGCGTCATCCAGCTCTTTGAGTATATGCCGGGGCATCTTCAGCGAAGGTGGAGATATGAATATCAGTTCGTTATTAAACATTGCGAGAGCATCGGTAAGGGAGTGAACGGTTCTTCCATATTTAAGATCTCCCATCATGCCGATTTTCAGGTTATCAAGGCGCCCTAAACTTTCTTTAATGGTGAACAGATCAAGAAAAGTCTGGGTGGGATGCTGGTTTGCTCCGTCACCTGCATTGATAACAGGTGTACCTGAGAGCTCCGAAGCCATACGAGCCGCTCCCTCCACCGGATGGCGAATCACCATTACATCGCAGTAACCGGAAACTGTTCTTATCGAATCGGCGAATGATTCACCCTTGCTCTGTGAGGAAGCCTTGGGATTTGCAATACCGAAAACAGAACCTCCGCTTTTGAAAACAGCGGACTCAAAAGAAAGACGGGTTCTTGTAGAAGGTTCGAAAAAAAGTGTCGCAACAGTTTTTCCATTGAGAAAGCCGGATAACTCGCCGCGTTTAACCAGGTCTGCTGTTTCAACTACCTTTGTCAGATCATCCTGTGACATGTCTCTGATGGATACTATGCTTCTGCCCCTGAACGATACCACTCATACACCTTCTTCCCGATTACTGAATTTGCCACTTTAAGGCTGTTTCAATATTCGCACACGTGTATATATACATCAAATATTCCATTGTTGAAAAGGAGATACAATGTCAGGCCTTACCGATAGATTCCTCAGGTACGCCCGAATAAATACAGCTTCCGATTCATCCTCTTCGACATCGCCTTCCACAACCAGGCAGATCGAATTCCTCCGCTTACTTGAGGTTGAACTGAGCGAACTTGGAATGGAAGATATTGAACTCGATGAGAAAGGTACCCTTTACGCTTCCCTTCCCGGGGAAGGGAGCGGCGATACCGTGATAGGTCTTCTTGCGCATGTGGACACCTCACCGGATGCACCCGGTGAGAACGTTAATCCCATCCTGCATCACAACTGGGATGGCAGGCCGATTGAGCTCTGCGAGGGTGTTGTCATCAAGCCGTCCGAGACTGCTGATATGCTGAGATATACCGGTGGTACGATTATTACATCTGACGGTACAACCCTTCTGGGTGCAGATGATAAAGCCGGAGTTGCCATCATTATGGAAATTCTTGAAACTCTGATAAGGAACAGTGATTCAGCCGTACCGCCTCTTCGGATCGCCTTTACAACAGATGAAGAGGTGGGGAGGGGAATGGACAATTTCGACCCGGAGAGATTCGGTGCTGATTTTGCCTATACAGTCGACGGGGGCTCCGTCGGGAAAATAGACACTCAGACATTCAATGCCTGGTCGGCAGACTGGAAAGTCAAGGGTAGAGAAGTTCATCCGGGAAGTGCGGAAGGAATAATGGTTAATGCTTTGCGCGTACTGACCGATATCGTTTCGTCTCTGCCCCCTGAGGAAATGCCCGAGAACAGTTCAGGAAGTGAGGGATACTACTACCCTCTTTCCATATCATCGGTTACCTCAGAAGGAAATCTGAAAATGATACTGCGGGATTTCACATCTGAAGGAATGACATCGAGGATTGAAACGATGAGGAGCCTTGAGAAATGGATCAAAGTTAAGTATCCCGGAGCGGAAATATCTCTTGAAATGTCCGAACAGTACATGAATCCAGGTGAGATACTCAAGCAGGATAGAAGGCCTGTGGAATTCGCTTTGAAGGCAACCGGGCAGATGGGGCTTCAACCTGAGGAAAGCTCTATCCGGGGCGGCACAGATGGCTCCAGACTCTCTTTTATGGGAGTACCAACTGTAAATCTGCCGACAGGCGGAGAGCTTTTCCATTCCCGGAACGAGTGGATAGCTGAACAGGGGCTTGAGCTGTCATACGGGATAGTCCTTGAAACGCTCAGGATATGGGGTAAACAGCGATGATGTCCGGCAGCTTGCAAGTTCTGCCTGTAAAATGCCTGATATCCTTATATATATATTGAACTTATGGGTTCTATAGCAGAGGATGTCTCCGTCATCGATCTGGCATCTATGCGGGGGTTGTTGGCGCTACTGGTTCCTATTCGCTATTTTGTATTATGTATTGGAAACCTTTTGGTATCTGAGGAGGGTTCTATTGAGGCAGATTGCGTTCCTGACTGTGGTTCTGTTGATGTCTACTGCGGGTGTTTTCGCTCAACTTGATGAGGAAATATATTTGCTTCCGGATTCTCCTGAGAATACGGAACCTGATTCACTTCCCGCGGAAGAGATCGAAATTCCGATCGAGGATGAAACTCCCCTCATCCCCAATGATCCAACAGCTGTTCTGGAGGTTTTCTTTCAAGCTCTCAGGACCGGTGATACATTAATGATCTCCGAGCTTATTTCCAGCGATGGGCTTGATGATATCGATATCATGCTTGAAATCCTGCAGGAGAATCTTGATGATGCCACACTATCCAGGTTATCCACTGCAGGATATACGGCAACTGCTGATGAAATAGATGACTGGTCACCGATGGATTATCTAACCAGCACCATAGTGCTTCCCGTAATGAAAGCCCGTTACTCCATTTATGAAATGCAGATCGGTGATTTTTCGGATCGGGGAAATGAACTTGCCATTCCGCTTGTATTCAGCACAGCCACAGGGCTGGAGCTCCCTTACGAAGCTATCCTCAGGAAAGAAGATAACCAGTGGAAAGTTACGAGTTTCATGGGGCTGAACAGCTTCCCCTGATTCAACTCAATACTTATCCGGTTTACCTGATGCAATCATTCATACAGCAATGAATCTGCAGGGGAATCATGAAAACTGTTAATGTTCTTATACTTGATTATTCAGTTGATCGTTCTGAGGCACCTCTGTTCAGGAGATACTTCCCTGATAACTGCACCTCAACGGCGGCGTATATCTATTCCGGTGACGGATTCCCCGATCCGCTTGAATACTCTCACGTTATGCATACAGGATCCAGCTTATCGATATGTGAAGAAGCTTTCTTCCTTGAAGAAGCGGAAGAGATCGTAAGGAAATGTGTATCAGGGAACATTCCGCAGATGGGTGTCTGCTACGGTCATCAGCTCATCTGCAGGTCTCTGCTCGGTCCATCAGCCATCGGCAGGTGCGCAAATGGTTTTGAGGTCGGCTGGATCGATGTGGAGATGATCGGCAGCGGGCTTGAAATACCGGGTGCAGCTCCGGTTTCCAGGGTTCTGCAGTCGCATTTTGACAGGGTTACTGAAATTCCTGATACTTCTGAAGTAATCGCTACGAACGCTCATACGGATATTCAGGGGTTTATTGATTTGAAGAAGAGCCTTTTCAGCCTGCAGTTCCACCCGGAATTCACCCGTGCTGACGGCAACGACCTTTTCCTTAAGGAAGCCCGGCTCCTGGAGGATAACGGCATAGATGTGCAGTCCATACTTGATGACGGCCCATCAATTGAGACCGGAAAAGTATTTTTTGAGTATTTTTTCAACACATTCACGGGGCCTTCGAAGCACTTCAGGCTTCCAAACTGAAAGAAATGAAAGGTTAGTCAGATGAGGATATTAGAGAATATAGAACCTAAAGAAGTCTGGTACTGGTTTGAGGAGATATCCAGGATTCCCAGGCCATCGGGGGAAGAGGAGAAAATAGCTGACTTTCTGGTTGAGTTCGCAAGGAAGAGAAATCTGGAATACAGCAGGGATGACGTCAATAATGTTCTTATCCGTGCCGCAGGTTCCGGCAGGGCTGCCGATAATCCCGGGCTCGTTCTTCAGGCTCATGTCGACATAGTTCCGGAAAAGACAGATGAAAGCACCCATGATCATTCAGTGGATCCCATTATCCCGGTCATCCGGGGTGACTGGGTTATTTCACCCGATACAACTCTTGGTGCGGACAATGGAATCGGCGTCGCGCTTATGCTTGCAGTGCTTGATTCCCAATGTGCTCACCCACCCCTGGAGTGCCTTTTCACAACGGATGAGGAAAGGGGACTTACGGGAGCCGATAACCTCAAGCCCGAGTGGATAAATTTCAGACGTCTCATTAATCTTGATTCGGAGGACGAGGGAGTTTTCACGATCGGGGGTGCGGGCGGGATGGATATTCACCTGAGCATGCCGGTTGTGCGTTCCGGGCCGGTTGACTGTTACAGTCTGGAGATCTCGGGGCTCAAAGGCGGTCATTCGGGGATGGAGATAGACAAGAACCGCGGGAACGCGATCCGTATTCTCGGTAGAATTCTCAGAAAACTATGTATGGATTACAACTGCCGCATTGCAGGAGTTTCAGGGGGCACAAAAAGAAACGCCATCCCCCGCAATGCTTCCGCTTTGATTCATTTTCCAGATGATGACTCCGATCCGGCAAAGGAATACCTGAACCGGGTATCGGAGGAGATCGCACTCGAATACAGTGGAATAGAAGATGGAATCTTAATTCGTATGGAAAACGAGAGTGCAGGAATCGGAGCTCTGGATTACGAATCCGGCCTGAGGATCGCCGACCTGCTTCTTGCGCTTCCCCATGGGGTAGAGAAGAACAGCGGCGTAATTAAAGGACTGGTAGAGACTTCCGTAAACATGGCCATCGTCTCCATGAGTGACGAAGAATTCAATGTGGAACTTACCGTGAGGAGCCCGCTCGCAAGCGCTAAGAAGGCTCTTGGCGAGCGAATTGCTGCGGTCGCCGGACTGTCAGGATGTTCGTTCAGTACAGGAGGCTCGTACCCGGGATGGATACCTGATTCCAATTCCATATTACTCAAAAAACTTATCGGGATCTACACTGAAATATCCGGACGCAAGCCTGAAGTCGAATCCGTCCATGCCGGGCTTGAATGCGGCATTATAGGTGAGCGGATCGGTAATATGGACATGATATCAATGGGTCCTGATATAAGGGATGTTCATGTACCGGGAGAGCGAGCGAGCATTTCTTCACTTCAGCGTTTCTGGAAGTTCTTCCTATTCGCACTTGAAACTCTGGATTAAGGGGCCCTGAAAAAATGGAATTCAAGCAAAGGCTCAGTGAGGTGTTCGGGCAGGTATCAGACGAGATGCTCAGGGTCCGGGATACGCAGAAAGACTGGATATCCCTGACCGAATCCCAGATCGCACTTCTTGAGGATAACGGTAACTCGTCCGAAAACTGGTCTGGAGTAAGAGTATTCCAAAGCGCCTCACTCGATTCCGTTCGTAATTGTGTTTTCAGAGGTGATGTCCGGATTGCGATGACTCCAGCTGAGATTGAAGGTAAACAGCTTGCCCCCGTTCTCACCAACTGCTGCCTTCAGAACGTGACAGTTCTTCCCGGATGCAGGATCGAATCTACATATCTGCTTTCCAATCTTCGCATTGGAGAGGGAACGGTCATAGAGAACTGCGGCAGGCTCATTTACGAACAGGGTTCCTTATGCGGCTGCGGAACAGAACTTGAACTCGGAGTTGAGACGGGCGAGAGAAATGTTCCGTCCTCACCCTGCCTTGATACAGACCTTGCAGCGTTACTATCCGGAGGTCCTCGAAGAGGTGATAATCTTGCTCTGTACCATACATTTCTCGATGGATTTCTGTCAAAGCTCAGATCGACAAAAAGCGGCATCATCGGGAAAGCCAGCAGAATTTAGGATACGCCTGTCCTGAAGAACTGTTTTATCGGTTCCGGTGTAGAAATCCTGAACGCCTGTGCTCTTCGGAACAGTACCGTTCTGGGTGGTGAGCCCAATCCAACTTCAGTACTGGACGGAGCCCTTGTAAGGGATTCAATACTGAAATGGGGCTCCAGAGTTGATTCTGGTGCCATAGTTGAGAAGTCCATAGTCGGGGAAGCTTCCGTGGTCGAGAAGCACGGCAAGCTTACATCATCCTTTCTCGGGCCGAATTCGGTACTGGCGGAAGGCGAGATCACAGCATCACTCGCAGGTCCATTTACATCCTCACATCATCAGTCTCTTCTTATTGCCGCCAGGTGGCCCGGGGGAAGGGGAAACATAGGTTACGGAGCCAATATCGGAAGCAACCATACATCAAGGCTTCCCGATCAGGAGATAAGACCCGGAGAGGGAATGTTCTTCGGTCTGGCATGTTCTGTGAAATTCCCGGCTGATTATTCGCAGGCTCCCTACAGCATAATAGCAACAGGTGTAACCGCATTACCCGGGAGAGTTGAATTCCCTTTTTCGCTCATCTGTGAGCCCTTCAGCTCGGTTGATGGCATACCCCCCGCGTTCAATCAGATAATTCCGGGATGGGTACTGTCCGATAATCTCTTTGCAGTGAAGAGAAATGAGGAGAAGTACAGCTCCAGAAACCGTGCCATCCACTGGAAATCCGATGCTAAGATCATCCGGGAGGAGACTGTGAGAATGATGATGAGTTCACTGCAGAAGCTCAATGTGCGGTCGGTGAAGGAGATATACACCGAATCGGATATCTGCGGCCTTGGCAAGAATTATCTTACCGAAGCGCACAGGCTCCGGGCTATCGAGACTTACAGGTTCCATATAAGGTACTTCGCTCTTGAATGCCTCTCGAACAGTCCCGATAAGCTATCAGTTTTCCAGAGGGATTATCTGGAAAGGGAATTTCCGGGCGTATCCGGTAAAGAGCTCCATAGAATAGTCTCCGATATGCGGGATGTAATCGCTGAAAGTATCCGCATCAGCAGGGAGAAGGACTATACCAGAGGCTGCAGGATAATCACTGACTACGGCGATGTAAGATAACCTGGGGGCCGGACCTAACATCTAAACATTTTGTTTAAATGTTAGGCCGATCCCATCATTAAACAGACAAAATGTTTAGATGTTAGGTCCGGCCCCAAAGAGTAAGTTCGGGTCGATAACCCTTCTGATTGCTTCCATCCCTTTGATCTCATCCTCCGAGTACATCAGCTTGAGATAATCGAGCTTCAGCTTTCCAAGCCCGTGCTCGGCGGATACCGTGCCGCCCATTTCCACTGCCGCTTTCGCTATTTCCCTCATTGCTTCGCCTGCCAGAATCATCTGCCGGGGGTTCTCCGGCATCGCATTTGCATGAATGTGTCCCTGTCCGGCGTGGCCGAAGATAACGAAAGGCAGGCCTCTCTCCTCGAGAATACCCGTTACCCGCGCGAAGTAATCTTCAAACCGTGATAATTCGACAGCGCCATCCGAACCGAATTTATGTATTGAGGGGCACTTCCTCCTTGATTCTGCGATGCAGTGATTGACAGCTTCCGGCAGTGCATGTCTGAAATCCTTGATCCTTTTTCTTTCGGAAGGCTCAAAGCCGCCCCAGGCGGTCTCGGGGTTTGAATTGGATGAGGCAAGCATATCATCCAGAGTTACAAGGGTTTCCTCCAGATGTTCATCGCTGTCTGCCTCAGCTCTTAAAAGAAGGCAGAAGAGAGCACCCTCCGGAGGAAGCGGGAGTTCACCGGGATGTGACCTCAGAAAATCCATGCATCTGTCATCCATCATTTCCAGAGCTCTTATACGGAGAGGTTCCGGAGCATGCAGCAGTGAATCATAGAGTTCCCAGAAGGATTTCTGATTATCGGGGAATACCGCAAGATCGATAACGTATTCCGGCACAGGCGCGAGCTTCAGTTCAGCTTCCACAATGAAACCAAGTGTTCCCTCAGAGCCGATGAAGAGATCTATAAGGTCCATGTCTGGCTGCACATAGTATCCTGCAGCGTTCTTGGGCGGCTGTTCACTCCGCAGAGGGGGGAGGTGAATCGTTCCCAGAAGGGGATGGGTGCATTTGCGGTTCTCGAACAGATCTGTGCCCCTTTTTATGTCCAGCAGCTTACCGCCCGGGAGAATGATCTTGAGCCCTTCCACCCAGTTTCTTGTAGCCCCGTAAAGAAAACTGTCCGCTCCGGAGGCATTGGTGGCTATCGTGCCTCCTACTGAAGCCGTTTCTTCAGTGGTGTCCGGGGGGTAGAAAAGACCATCCGTGTTTGCGGAGATGAAGGCATTGAGTTCTTCTATGATTACACCTGCGCCGGCCGCTATGTTGCCGTTGTCCAGGAGCCTTATATCCTTCAGCGCTGATGCCGATATAACGGAACCTCCCTCCGGGAGAGCTCCCCCCGCTATACCTGTCAACCCGCCCGACACAGTAAGTTTCACTCCTGTCCTTGAGCATTTCTCGATATAATCTCTGGCTTCATCTGTGTCTTGGGGCCAGACTGCTGCTTCGCACCATGCACCTGACAGATTCGACTCGTCCTGGAGAAGGTCAGCACACATTTCTGCTACGTTTTTTCTTCCTGTTACTGATCTCATGAAAACCCTTCCCTGGCCATATTATCGTTCGGGGTTACTACTCCCGGAACAGATTGTATAATTCGTACTATACTGAATCGATCACGAGCAGGAATAATCTTGAAGAAAGGCTCTGCAAATGGGAGACACTTTTGCGATTAAAATCCTAAGCCGGGCTGCCGGCAAGAAGGTCAGAGAAGGTGAGATAGTATTTGTTGAACCGGATTACATTCTAACCCATGATAACAGTTCGGCGATTGTAGGCAAGTTCGAGTCTACCGTTCCGGGGGGCAGGGTCAGATACCCCGAAAGGGTTGCCATTGTACTGGATCACGTTATTCCGGCCGCTTCCAGCAAGCACGCTGCCGGTCACAGGAAAGTAAGGGAATTCGTACGTGAACAGGGTATAGCGAATTTCTACGATATCGGAGTGGGTGTCTGCCACCAGGTTATGCCTGAGGTGGGGCTTGTGAAGCCCGGATCAATTGTCGTCGGCAGTGACAGTCATACCTGTACTTATGGCGCATTCAACTGCTTTGCCACGGGTATAGATAGAACCGAGGCAGCTGGTATCTGGATTACCGGTCGAACATGGTTTAAAGTACCCCGGACAATAAACATTGAACTAACCGGCGGTTTGGGCGCAGGGGTTTCTGCGAAGGACCTTATCCTGACGATAATTGGAGATGTGGGTGCCGGCGGAGCAAACTATATGGCTGTTGAGTTCAACGGGCCTGCAGTAGGCGGACTCAGAATATGTGACAGGATGACTATTGCCAATATGGGAATCGAAATGGGAGCGAAAATCGCTGCGTTTCCATCCAATATAGTGACAAGTAAATACTTTGAAGCTCTGGATATACCGATTACAGGCGCTATCTGGAGTGATTTTGATGCGGAATATGCAAGGACACTGGAGTACGACCTTGAGAACATCGTCCCTGTTATTGCATGTCCCCATCAGGTGGACAACGTTGTTCCGGTCGAGGAAATGGTCGGTATGAAGATCGACCAGATATTCCTTGGAACATGCACCAATGGCAGAGTTGAAGATCTCAAGGCTGCCGCCGATATCCTGAAGGGAGAGAAAATTCACTCCTCCGTAAGGATGCTGGTTGCCCCTGCCTCCAGAATTGAATATCTCAAGGCGATGAAGATGGGTATCGTTCAGGATCTGGTAACCGCCGGGGCGGTTGTTCTGCCGCCAGGCTGCGGTCCATGCCTCGGAGCGCACCAGGGCGCCCTTGCGCCCGGTGAGAAGTGTCTTTCTACAGCAAACAGGAATTTCAAGGGAAGAATGGGTGAAAAAGAAGCTGAGATATACCTGTCCAGCCCAGAGACGGCAGCCGTATCGGCCCTGACGGGTACGATACGTGATCCCCGGGAGGTACTCAAATGACAGTATTCCACTACCCTCAGAAGGACATCAACACCGATCTGCTGTTTCCAGGGAAGTACACTTACACCTGCTCCACAGGTCCTGAGATCAAGGAACATCTTCTGGAGGATCTCGATCCGTCTTTTGCAGAAGCCGTTCAAGCCGGAGATATAATAATCGCAGGGGAGAACTTCGGGTGCGGGTCCAGCAGGGAGCATCCTTCACTGGGTCTTAAGCATATAGGTCTGAAAGCTGTGATCGCTTCATCATTTGCGAGGATATTCTACAGAAGTGCAATAAACCAGGGACTTCTTCTGGTCCAGAGCCCTGAAGCTGTGGAGCACTATACCGAAGGTGATGATGTCACTGTTGATCCTGCCGCTGGAGAAGTTCGTGTAGGGGACAGGGTATTCAATTTCCCTTCGCTGCCGGATGAGATGCTGGAAATTCTCAGGGATGGAGGGCTGCTCAACCATATAAAGAAGCAGTATACACGGGGAGATGGAGCATGAAAATCCTCTCTACTATTGTGCTGATGTTCTGCCTCTCACAAGCTTTCGGTTTCGATGGCATCTCGATCAGTGCGGGTCCTATGATCTCGAATCTTGCTCCGATGGATTCCGTTTACGAAAACAGGTTTCTCACACCTGGAACATCGGTAGGTCTGGCCGTAGATATCGACGCGCCGGGAATATTGGACTTCAGAGTATCAGGCGAGTATTTCTGGAAGAATTCTTCTCCGATAGGATGGGATGGTGAATTGAGTGCATTTCTCATTTCGATCATGCCTCTGGTGAAGTACGAAGTATTCAACAGACTCTCCGTGTTCGCAGGAGCTGGAGGAGTGTTTATAACCGGAAAGTACAGCGGAACGGATGATTTCGGGGAATTCGTGGAAGCTGAAGGAAATTCGGCAGGTTTCACATTTTCCGTCGGAGCTGAGGTGGTTCTTGCCGGTCCACTTTCAGGCAGGCTTGAGTACAGAAGGTCTTACGCAGGTTTCAAAACTGATAATGCCATAATAGATGGGCAGGAATCATCGATCTACCCTGCTGCGGAAGCTGATCTGGGGAGTTCTCAGTTCTGCGTCACATTTCCCCTGAGCCTTTTCGGGGGCCCGGGATCAATATTCTGACATTATTGACGAACTGTGAATTATTCAATAATATCCATTCCTCCGGAGCCGGCGTAGCTCAGCTGGCAGAGCAGCGCATTCGTAATGCGCAGGTCAACGGTTCGATTCCGTTCGCCGGCTCCAGATCTACCAGGGAAGGTTTATGAAACCAATTATCAGCGGATCAGGAATCAGGGGTATATTCGGCGCTTCCCTTAATATTACTGATGTAGTGAATTTTGCATCCGCATTTGGAGTTCTTGTCGGCAGCGGACCTGTCGTCGTCGGCAGAGATACCAGAAGAAGCGGACCAGCCGTCGAGGCTGCCGTGACCGCAGGGCTTATGTCTGTGGGTTGTGACCCGGTTCTTCTGGGTATCGTACCAACTCCTACTGTACAGCTTGAAGCCATGGGTGAGGGAGTTCGGGGTGGAATAGCTATTACTTCAAGCCACAATCCCGGGGAATGGAACGCACTGAAACTCATCGGAGCTGATGGTATCTTCCTCAGATCCCCAGACAGAAAGCGTTTAATTACACTGCTTGGCAGTGACATGAAGCAGGCGGATTACAGAACAGTCGGGATACCGGGAGAATTGAAAGGTTCTGTGGAAAGACATATCGAAGGTCTCCTTTCGATACCGTGGCTTCGACGCGAGGGAAGACCATTGAAGGCAGTACTTGATTTAACCGGTGGAGCGGCAGCAGCTTTTGCCCCAATGCTGATGGAAAGACTCGGAGTTGATTACACTGTCATCAATGCAGAAATGACATCTGCCGGAGATTTTCCCCGCGTTGCCGAACCAACCGTTGAAAGTCTTTCTGAGCTGTCCGGTGCGGTTATTAACGAGAGAGCAGACGTAGGTTTCGCCTTTGACCCCGATGGAGACAGACTTGCAATGGTCGATGAGAATGGAAGAATAATCGGGGAGGATTACACTGTAGCACTGGCTATTGATTTTATACTATCAGTCAGGCCCGGACCTGCTGTTGTTAATCTTTCGACCTCCAGGCTGGCTGAGGATGCTGCAGCGAAACATGGCTGCCGGCTCTTCAGGAGTCCGGTGGGCGAGGTGAACGTAGTTGAAGAGATGGAAAAGGTCGGGGCGTTCACCGGTGGTGAGGGTAACGGCGGTGTGATCGACAGAGATTTCCACGCCGGGCGGGACAGCGGTGTCGCGATGGCCTGCGCGATCTCATTACTCAGGGAGAATCCCGACTCCAGTATTGGAGAGTGGGCGGACAGTTATCCATCTTACACCATGTTCAAAAAGAAGTTTCCGCTGGATACCGGGTTCGATGCGCTTCGAGCTGAATTACTTGCGCAGTACGGTCCGGCAGACGACACAAGAGACGGTCTATGGTATCGCAGAGAGGGTGGATGGATGCATATCAGGCCATCGGGTACCGAACCGGTGGTCAGGTTCATTGCGGAGAACCGGGATAATAGTTACATTGAAAAAGATTTTGGTATCTTCCGCGAAGCGATGGAGAGTATATGTGTGGAATAGTCGGATATGTTGGACACAAACCAGCAAGGGACATACTCCTGACGGGGCTGAAGCGCCTTGAATACAGAGGCTACGATTCAGCAGGCTACGCGCTTCAGAACAAAGGCAGTCTGTTCATTAAGAAGTGCGAAGGGCGGGTCAGTGACCTCGAGAATATTGATCCGGGAGATGCTGGATCATCAACCGTCGGGATAGCTCATACACGATGGGCTACACATGGAGAGCCTTCCATTGCTAACGCTCATCCTCATTTCGATATGGCGGGAAGGATAGCCGTTGTTCATAACGGTATAATTGAGAATTTCATGACATTGAGGAAGGAGCTCATCAGTTCGGGGGTAATATTCGAATCGGAAACCGATTCCGAAGTGCTGCCTATGCTGATAAGCCAGGAAGTCGCAAAAGGCAAGAAACTCTTCACCGCTGTGAAAGACGCGCTTGTCAAGGTCCATGGCGCTTATGGCATAGCTGTTCTCTCCGCTGATGAGCCGAATACACTGGTAGCAGCCCGTTACGGCAGCCCCCTTGTAGCCGGCATAGGCGACAGGGAGTATTTCGTAGCCAGTGACATTGCAGCAATCGTATCTCACACCAGGGACGTTATCTACCTCGAAGAGGGTGAAGTTATAGAAGTGAACCTCGAAGGGATTCAGTCGGATAACGGTCATCCAGCCCTGATACGTGAACGGATCGAATATGTAGACTGGGACATCACTGATATAGAAAAAGACGGCTACCCGCATTTCATGCTGAAGGAGATCTACAGCCAGCCGGAATCACTCACTAATGCTTTTCGGGGCAGGCTGGACCTGGTTCAGGGCACAGCCCACCTCGGAGGCCTGCAGATGTCAGAAGAGGACATGAGATCCATAAGCAGGATAGTGATAACCGCCTGCGGTACCTCCTGGCACGCGGCCTCAATAGGCAAGTACCTTATAGAGGCTTATGCAGGGATTCCCGTTCAGGTGGAATACGCTTCCGAGTTCAGGTATAGAGACCCTGTTCTCACTCCGGATACCGTGATAATAGTGATCAGCCAGAGTGGAGAGACAGCTGATACGCTGGCTGCCCTGAAACTGGCTAAAGAGAAGAAATGCCGCACACTTGGTATAGTGAATGTAATTGGTTCAACCATCGCCCGTGAAACGGACGCCGGAGTTTATATCCATGCAGGTCCCGAGATCGGAGTCGCCTCGACAAAGGCTTTCACTTCACAGGTAATGGCACTTATCCTGATATCATTTGCCTTTGGAAGGGCCAGACACGTTCTCAACCGCAAACAGGGGCTTGAACTGGTCCGCGAGATTATGGCAATACCTGATAAGGTAAGCAGAATTCTGGAGAATTCCAGCAGCATAGCTGAGATAGCAAAGGAATTTACTTACGCCAGGAATTTTCTCTACCTCGGCAGGGGAGTGAATTACCCTGTGGCACTCGAAGGTGCACTGAAACTCAAGGAAATATCCTACATTCATGCGGAAGGCTACCCGGCGGCTGAAATGAAGCACGGACCCATTGCTCTGATAGATGAGATGATGCCCATCGCTGTAATTGCCGTTAAGGGCAAAGCTTATGATAAGATAATCTCCAACATACAGGTTGTAAGAGCCAGACACGGAAGGGTCCTTGCCATAGCTACTGAAGGAGATACCAATATCGAATCCGTTTCAGACTGGATTATAAGGGTACCCGAAGCACCGGATATGCTTGTTCCTCTGCTGACCGTTATTCCGCTTCAGCTCCTGTCCTATCATATCGCCGTAGCAAGAGGATGTGACGTCGACAAACCCAGAAATCTTGCAAAAAGCGTAACGGTAGAGTAGATCTGACTGCTAAGATGGGATCCTGGCGCGAACTCTTTCCGATCCGGGCTGAGCCTGCACGAAGATATCTTCACAGATCATGGATCTTCATCAGATTTTTCGGAAGAAGACTTTACAGCAAATGGAACGATGACAGCGTATTCTTCTCGTCTGCGGCCATATCCTTTAATGTACTTATAACCATCCTTCCTCTTTGTCTCATGATAATCATGTTCAGCGGTCTTGCATTCCAGGAGGATGTGGGGCTGCAGCAGGGCCTCACGAACTGGCTCGATACAGTGAACCCTCTTATTCCAGAGTCCATGAGGAGCGATATCGAAAGCGCTATTTTCAGAGGCAATGCAGGAATACCGGGAATTGTGGGTTTCCTCTTTCTTCTATGGCTTGTAAGCAGGCTGTTCGGAACCATTCGGACAGCGTTCGACAGGATATTCGATGTAGAAAGGGGGCGGAATATCGTCCTCGGGAAGCTGTACGATTTCTTCCTTGCTCTACTCGTTGCGCTATGTTTCGTCTCAGCACTGATATTTTCAGCCATGGCCCGGTTGGTAGTTGACAGCCCGGTGGGCGACATAGTTTCCCAATGGCCGATCATCGGACGCCTCACCGGAGGCGGACTGGCTGAAATACTTGGTATATCCTTTACTGCCCTGCTCTTCTTCACCCTTTTCAAAGCCGCTCCAAACCGGAAGGTCAGCATCGGGCAGGCTCTTCTTGCAACGATCATTGCGATAGTTTTCTCCGGTCTCGGCGCACAGACTTACATCTGGGTGATCGGTCATCCGGGGTGGGGAGTAGTATACGGGGCACTGGCAAGGGTTATGGCTACATTCTTCCTGCTCTACTGGGAGTGCGTGATACTCCTTGGCGCTGCTGAGATCAGTCAGATCGTAATACAATGGCGCAAGGTGTCCAGAACGATGAAAAGTATCCGCTGATTCCCTGCCGCCCCCGGATCAGACGTTAAAACGGATCTCGATCAGGTCACCATCTTTGACAATGTAATGTCTGCCTTCGATCCTGAGTTCTCCCTTTTCCTTCAGTACCGTTCTGTCAGGATGTTCGTGATACAGCTCCCATGGCACTACAACTGCTCGTATGAAGCCTCTTTCCAGGTCGGAATGGATGGCACCCGCGGCATCCAGGGCGGTTGAACCTTTTCGAATTGGCCAGGCCCTTGTTTCATCTTTACCGATGGTTAAAAAGACTATCAGGTCAAGGGCGGAATACGAGGATCTGATAAGACGGGAGAGTCCGCTGGATGTATAGCCCATTGATTCAAGAAAGGGAGCCTGTTCACTTTCATCGATCTCGGTCAGCTCAAGCTCGAATCCTGCGTCGACAGCGAGAAGGGTTCCTCCGTGCTCCGAAACTGCAGCGGACAGTTCCTCATCCGGAGTGACAGGATCACCCATTCGATTTGAAACCACTATCAGGGGTTTGAGGGAAAGCAGGGCGTAGGGAGCCAGAATTGCAGCCTCACCTTTATCAAGTTCAAGTATTCGCAGGGGGCTGCCGTTCTCCATGTGCTTCAGAAGATTTCCAAGAAGAAGGGCTTCCCTGGTTTTACCTTTGCTTTCCTTGATAAGGCGGGCAAGCCTTTTCTCACAAAGGCTCATATCACTGAGAATAAGCTCCGATTCGATATCATTGAAATCGTTCACGGTATCGCCCAGGGCGTAATTATCAAGGACTATCGTCAGTACCGCGGCATTTCTGATGAGAGTCAGATTTTTTGCCGAAAAGGAAGGGGTTGGAACATCGAAAAACACAACCGTTGCATGAGTGTTTTTAAGCGGGTTATGGATGCTTTCAAGGAAGTCCAGTCTATGATCGGGCACCTTGACCGTTAAAGGTTTTCCCGAATCAGCATTCGGGGAACCCGCAAGCGCCCGGAACAGAGTGGACCTGCCGCAGCCCGGTTTTCCCGCAAGTGCTATTTTCACTGATATTTCCTTTCTGAAAAATAGAAAAGCAAATATACTAAACTTAATGACTGGACCGCACAACAGACGCATACGTTGGAAATCGTTGATGAAAAACTCTTGCACTTAGAACTTGAAATCAAGCCATTATACACATTTACAATGTAATATAAACAGGCTATGTATTCAAGAGCTTAGCACTTAGTTAGAGAGATATTAGGGAAGTTACTTTGAGAGTATATCGCGCTCCTTTGAGAAGCGCGTGATGGTAATAACGGCATTTTACTTTACCGCATGTGAGGTGTGAAATGGGGAAGATATACTTCCAACCGGGTTTTCTCTCATTACTGTTCCTTCAGTCCATATCTTTTGCACAACTACCTTTCGTCACTCAAACTTCGTGGCACGAAGGCCCAAGCACTTCGCTCAATTATGACTTTGATAATCCCTATTATCTGGAAGAAGAAGAAATCGGCTGGCTTTCTATGGGCCGTCTTTCTCTTGATTATTCGATGATTAACGAGACTATCTATGAAGGGTTTGCCTACGGAAGCAATATCACTGTCGCTGATTTTACCGGAGATGGCTTCCAGGATGTCGTTCTTACCATCAGCAGTCAAATTATACTGCTGGAAAATCCCGGCTCGCAATATGTAACAGACGGTATTTGGGAAGCAACTTCCATTGGCTCGTCTTTTTACCAACCTCTATCTCTTTCCAATGCTGATATAGATAATGATGGAGATATAGATTTGATACTTGGCTGCTTAAGTGCCAGTGGAATTACCTGGTTTGAAAATCCTGGATCCTCATGCAAGTGGTTCTATAATAATATCTCAAACATGCCGGTTAATTCAGTTGATTGTGGAGATATTGATAACGACGGAGATTGTGATGTACTTTTCTGTTCTACTAACACAGATTCTATGGGCTGGATGAACAATCTTGACGGAGCAGGAGAAAACTGGGCAATGGAATCAATATGTTCTACTCTTGACGGCCCTATCTTCACAGCACTTGCAGATATTGATTCTGATGATCAACTGGATGCTGCCGTCTGCTGCAGACTGGAAAATAAAGTCTACTGGTTTAAGAGAAATCTTTCTGACAGCACATGGACTCAGCATACTATCGCATCCATTTCATTCCCCATAAGCGTTTCATCAGGAGACTACAACAATGATGGAAGTACAGATATTCTTGCCTGTGGCCAGGTTGAGAACTCTGTATTCATGTGCACCAACTTAGACGGATCCGGTACCGTATGGACGGTTGAAAACCTCGAATTGAACAGTAACGGAGCAAAATCATGCCTGCTTCTTGATCTGGAAAATGACAATGATCTTGATATTGCTGTTGCTAACTTCATGGATGATACAATTATCATTCTTTCTAATCTTGACGGCACGGGGCAAAACACCCTGACAACTATTTATCATAATGACGCACCTCGCTCTCTGTGTCAGATAGATTCTGATTCAGATGGAATCATGGAAATTGCTTTACTCTGCAATAATAGTATCCAGATTCAATCAGTTTCACCCTCCGAATACTCAACCGCAGGCTGCCTGACTTCTTCAATAGGAAATTTAGTGGGGTACACCGATAGCGAATGGGGTGATATGACCTGGGAATCAACAGAACCCGCAGGAACGTCAATTTGCTTTCAGTTAAGAAACTCGGATAACCCTGATACCATGGGAGAATGGTCAGACACTATCAGCACTAATGGAACCTATTTAGGCGATATTTTCCCTTCGGATCCAGAATATCACCTTCAGTACAGAGTTTTTCTGAATTCAGAAAACTCAGAAGTATCTCCAATTCTTAATTCCGTCTCTTTTGGCGGGTACATTGGGGATATTTCCCAACAAGCTGAATCAGTCAATCAGAGTTCACTGATTACTGTCCTCTCAAATCCATCTCATGGCGTAGTTTATTTGACGGTTAAACTTCCTGATGAAACGCAGCAATTATCTGTTTATGACATCTCGGGAAGGCTTGTTTACAATGAGACACTTCAATCCCAAAGCAATACTGTAACTAGAATTATAGATGGCTTAGATGCAGGAGTTTATCACGTTACAATTACTGCAGGAGACAGGGCAGAAACATATAAGGTTTGTGTTCTAAACTAAAACTGCTGAATATCTGTTCAGTATTATCGAGAGTATGACAGCAGAAAGCGCATTTTCTATTCAGTGAAAACCCTGACCTTATCTCCGTCAGCACTGTCCACATCGACTGTAAGATCGCTCAGAGCTTCGATGAGTTCATCCCCGTCGAGCTTCGAGAGCTGGGAGAGGTCGAATCCATGGCTGCTCATCTGCTCCGCAGCGTTACCCGGAAGAAGTGCCGACAGCTTGATGCCCGTTTTCAGAAGGCTCATTGGAACCCTTACGTTAACCTTGTCTCCGTTTGCAGAATCAACCATTACCCTGAGGTACCTTGGAGTTCTTTTCCTGACTTCGCCGGATTCAGCATCGATAACCTCCTCTTCTACTGTATCGATATTCTGAAGCTTTGAGAGGAGCGCTGCGGCTTCCTCCACTGTGATCTTACCGTCGGAGAGCATTTCCAGGATCTTTTTGTGAGAATCGTTCTTCATTGTATTATCCCTTCTTCGGGTTATATGAATTTTATCAATATGTTTTCAGCGCCGGTATCTACCTTTACTTCGGTTCCATGAAGGTTCATCAGCAGCATCAGAACCCTCCACGATTCACTGGCAGCGCGCATTGGATAACTGTCAGGGGCGAAGATCAGTCCGATATGCCCCACGAACCACCCCAGAAAAACGAAGGGTGCTCCAAGACACCAGATGAGGAACCAAGGCAGCGGGATGAGGAATCTTTTTATTCTGAGCAGGAGAATGCAGGCGGGCATCAGAGTTCCTCCATTGCTTCGGAGAAGGAGATGTCTCCCCGTTCGAGTTTTTCAAGGATCTGACTTTCCATATTGTCCGTCACCTCCATAGTTGAGTCCAATCTTTTTATCAGATCTGCGATACGAGACCTCGCGGTGGGATAGCTCACATCAAGGAGTTTCTGAATTTTCTTTATCGAACCGAAACTGCGAACGAATGCGATTACAAGCGCCTGGTCTGAAGCGGAGAGCTGGGACAGGATGGATACCGAGAAATTTCCATCCATCCTTATGTCGCAGTGCTGGCATTCACAGG
>QNDS01000034.1 GCA_003644925.1 Candidatus Fermentibacterota bacterium | reverse complement strand
TGGGATGATTACAAGGGTCCGGAGAACGCTGCCGAGTATTCTGTAGAGTAGGTTTAGATGGAGGATTGATGAGATTTATCATTGCTTTTAGCGTTTGCTTTGTTTCTGTTGCCGGAGCTGTCGATAACGGCTTCCCTGATGATCCGGCGGGAGTTGAGATAATCGACAGGGCATTTTGCAACGACTTCTCTTTCCCGTATGGAGTTCTCCTTTACCTTAGGCTTTTCAACGAGGAAGACCGCGGAACAGTTGAACTGTTCAGCGGCACTCCCAACGGTCAGGTATACACCTGGGAACTGATATACTCCTGGCAGCCCGAATTGTATGGCGGCACTCCATATACATTTCTTCCCGTATCTGTGATCAGCCTTCAGTCCTGCGGCAGCACTCTTCTGGTTACCTGGCTGGGTGTGCTGTTTACAGAGTATCATGAAGGCATAGGTTCTTTCTATCTGGAATACAATTTCGAAACAGGAGAAACAGACGAATTTTGGTCAGACTGAGTATTTATATGTGATCCTGACATCAATCATTATTGTGGAACCTTCTGTATTTAGAAGAACCTGAGGGAGATAACTGTATGCTGCACAAAAAAATCAAGGACGATCTGGATGAGCTGATAGCTCCGGTTTACGGTTCTGAATTCTCCGCAGACTCTCTTCCTAAATACAGGATGCCTGAAGATGATATGCCGCCGAGGGATGCATATCGCCTTGTACATGATGAACTCATGCTCGATGGAAACTCCCGCCAGAACCTCGCTACATTCTGTTCGACCTTTCTGGAACCCGAAGTCCGGCAGCTTATGAGCGATTGCGTTGATAAGAATGTGATTGACAAAGATGAATACCCGCAGACCGCGGAAATAGAGAATAGATGTGTTCACATTCTTGCGGATCTCTGGAATTCCCCTGAAACGGCTTCCACTGTCGGATGTTCCACAACCGGTTCGAGCGAAGCTGCTATGCTCGGCGGAATGGCGATGAAATGGAGCTGGCGCGCCAGAATGAAAGCCGGTGGCAAACCAGCAGATAAACCGAACATGGTCTGCGGACCCGTTCAGATATGCTGGCACAAGTTTGCGCGTTACTGGGATGTTGAACTACGGGAGATCCCGATGGAAGGCAACCGGCTGATCATGACTCCGGAAGAAGTTGTAAAGCGCTGTGACGAGAACACGATCTGCGTTGTTCCGACACTGGGCGTAACATTTACCGGTCAGTACGAACCTGTTAAAGAAGTGAGTGACGCTCTTGATAAATTCCAGCAGGATACGGGGTTGGACATTCCCATTCATGTTGATGGCGCAAGCGGCGCATTTATTGCCCCCTTCCTTCATCCTGAACTGCTTTGGGACTTCCGGCTGCCACGGGTGAAATCCATAAATGCTTCCGGTCATAAGTTCGGTCTTGCCCCTCTTGGTGTGGGCTGGGCGCTATGGCGAACGAAGGAAGATCTTCCAAGAGATCTTATCTTCTTTGTTAATTATCTTGGCGGCAACATGCCTACATTTGCATTGAACTTTTCCCGCCCCGGAGGAGAGATAGTCGCACAGTACTACAACTTCATCAGGCTTGGAAGAGCCGGTTACTCGGAGATACACAAGTCATGTCAGGATGTTGCTGTTTACCTTTCGGAGGAGATAGCCAGGATCGGTCCTTTTGAGATCATTTACAATGGCAGGGACGGAATCCCTGCTCTCTGCTGGAAGCTGAAAGAAGGAAGGAAATTCAACTTCAATCTCTTTGATCTGTCAGACAGGCTCCGCTCAAGAGGCTGGCTCGTTCCCGCTTACTCTATGCCCGCGAATAGAGAAGATCTTGTTGTACAGAGGGTTCTCGTCCGTCACGGAACAAGTATGGATCTCGCGGATCTGCTCCTGGACGATATCAGACGCAGCCTTGATTATTTCACCAATCATCCTGTCAGCATCCCTCTGAGCGAGAAGGAGGCCGGCGGTTTCAAGCACTCTTAACCGTCCTTCGCTGATATAAGTACGGTTAGAACAGTATCCTGTCCACGGGGATGCCGTAGCGGGTCATTATCTCTTCCTCTGCAGCTATGGCTTCCGCTCTGTCCAGGATGATTATGTTGCCGAGGTTAGTGGTCAGCTCAAGAAACGGATCAGTTCCCCCGTCAACCATCTCAACAAACTGGGAGAAGCTTCTTACAGATGTGCCGTTCACCGCTTCGACTGTCTCGTAGTTAATACCTTCATAGCCGGTGTTCACTTCAGCGGGGAGCATGAAGGAGAGGATGACTATTTCCTCCCTGTCTTCAGTCTGCCAGTTGTCAAACAAAAATGGGTAGCTCAGGTAATCAACGGTATTCTGGCGCCAGTCCCGGCCCCATTCTTCCAGATAGTTGAGCGTGAGGGGCAGGAACACCACTCCTCCGAATATGAAATACTCCGGTGGAATGTCGTATATCTTGTCGGAGACTAGAACGAGGTCGCTAAGAGTGCTGATGAGAGTTATTTCAACCGTTTCCATGATGCCATTTCTGACTATCTCGAGGGGAATGGTCTCACCTATCTGACGTCTGTTCACCATATAGTCCATCCTGGTTCGGCTGCCGGGTCTGAATTCCACTGTACCGTCCCCCGCAATGGGCTTGCCGTCTATCATCAGTATTACATCGCCCGGCACCAGCACCTCCGCTGCCGGTGAGCCGTAAGCCGTCTGGGTAACAACCACGCCGGCCTGCTCTTCTTCAATGCCGTACTTATCTGAGAAAGCCGGATTGCGAATGGTCTGGTAGCCGAATCCCGCGGAGGGGAACCCGTCGTAGATCCCATCCTCAATGTCATCAAAAAAGTGCCTGATGACCGGAACAGGTATTACATAGCCAATGTTGTCCGCCTGGGTATTTGTCTGCATGGCAACACCTATGATCCTGTTATCGATGATAGCGGGACCGCCGCTGTTCCCGGGGTTGATAGCCGCATCAATCTGCACGGTAAGCAGAGAGAGGCCGCTGTGAACGTAGCGGTAACTCTCGATCCTGGAAATGACTCCCTGAGTGGTGCTCAGAGCATCGCCGCCCATGGGGTAGCCATAGACCGTAACCTGCTCCCTGGGATAGGGAAGTTCTCCCAGCTCCAGAGGGTCAATGCCCTCGAAGAAAGATTCATCGTTCACGGTTATCAGCGCCAGGTCGGACTCATGAGACAACGCGACCACAAATGCCTGATACTTCCTCGGGTCGCCCTCTTTTCGAACCTGAAGATAGGTTTCATTACTCACGACATGGGCGTTGGTAAGGATCATGTTCCCTTCGATCACGCAGCCGGAACCATAGCTTTCCGCGAGACCATCGGTGCTCCAGGGGATGTAATAGTCGTAAGTAATGCTGTTTGTGTAGATCTTAACCATTGCCTGATCTATATCTGTGGCCAGACCTGCAGCGGTGAGTGCAAGTACGATAAGTATTGCCCAGTGTTTCATTGTAATCCTTACATCGGAGTTTTCATGTGTGTTCTTCAATCGTCATATTCTAATAAATGCTCAATGTGTCCACCATTTTCAGTAGCTGAATTCCTGCAGTTAATGCTAATCGCATGAGTGGTTTGACAACCGCATACAAATGTGTTTAGTTTATAAAGTTGAAATAATTCAACAAGAACAGAAGGGCATATTCATGAAGTATTTTCTTTTTCTTCTAGTGTTTGCCGCACTTGCCTTTGCGAACAATGACGGATGTACCGAGATCGGTCCCGGCTCCAGTCTGCAGGGTAGCGATGATATAACTCTGGTTCTGGTCAACGACTGGGTACTTGCCGAGAAGGCCCTTGGCCTTGATATCTTCGACGGTATGTATATCCTTGGTGCAGATAACAATCTGGATATTGTTCAGGCGTACGATGCAGCTACATGCGCTCCCCTCGGATCACTTCCTCTCAGCGGAGCCAACGGATCTTGTTTCGGTGTGGCCTGGAACAACGATGCCACCAATGACACCTATTACACAGACGACTGGGCCGGCAGCAACCTTTTCTTCACTGATGACTTCGGCTCAACCTGGTCAACCTATCCCAACCCGGCTGGTTCCAGTGCCAGGGGCATGGACTTCGATGGAACTGACTACTGGACAACCAACGGCAACGGTGGGGGTCTGTGGCGCTTCCAGCCCGGAGTCGGTGAGGAAAACATCGCTATTCCCGAAGTCCCCTCGCAGCCCAGCGGAGTTACGGTTTACCCTTACGGCAGCAACGTAGGTGTAGCTGTAACCGCTTACGGGACACTCAGCATCTTCTTCTACGAATGGGACGGCGCTACATTGGCATTCATCGGATCGGATCCTTGCCCTGCTTCCGGTGTTTCCAGCTCATACGGTCTTGCCTACTCTGAAGGTAACGGCAACATTTACTGGAGTTACAATGATGGCTCAAACTTCCATATCGCTGAGTTCTCCTTCGATCTTGTCTCGCTTGAGCAGACAAGCTGGGGAGCCATCAAGAGCAGCTTCTAGGTTAAACTGAAGCTATCTGCAGAGAGGGAGGAGCGTTGCTCCTCCCTCTCTTTTCTGTTATCACAGAGATAGGTACTTCTCTATCTATTCAAGTACCACGAACCTCCCTGTCTGAATCTCGTTTCCTGCCTGAAGTCGCACAAAATAGACTCCGCCTGGAATATGATTCCTTCCGATAGTACAGGAGTGGCTCCCCGCTGGAAGTTCTGAATCAAGAGTATTCTCGATAAGTCTGCCGTAGATGTCGTAGATAGAGAGATTAACATGAGACGGTGACTGCAGGGTGAATTCCACAGATGATTGTGTTCTCATCGGGTTGGGGAAAACTGTGATACCCGTTAATACTGCAGGCGTACCGGTTTCAATTCCGAGCCCTTCTCCCCAGATGCTATCCCTGTAGTATGCATCCAGCAGTAAATCAGCGTTCATCCGGAGACCATCGAGACCCAGCCCCATGACCCATCCTCCAACGACATGAAGAGAGTCGCCATCAGCCAGCTCGACCGGACCGAAACAGATGAGGAATCTGTAGTCGAAGACTGGATAGATCAATGACAGTGGCGCATCATATACGAACGGGAATGGCCCCGGATTATCAGGAATTATTACTTCCGGCGCATTCGGATTGCCCACCCAGTCGAGCATGTAGGCAGGTCCGCTGTGAAGGCCGTTCAGATCCGGGTTTTTACCCCACATGTAATCGTACTTCTCAGGATCCGTACCGGGATCGCTTTCCCAGTTCCACCATAAGTGACTGATTGGAATAGGATAGCCGTATACATCGATCGGTCTTTCGATGGATTGATCGGCTTTTACGATCCAGAAATCGAGCAGCCTCCAACCGATAAACCCGTTGCAGGCAGGACTTATGAGTGGCTCTCCCGAATCATCGTCTGAACTCCCGGGGCCATCGCCATCCCACATGTAACTGAGATTTCTTGGAACTACGAGGTATGTTGTGTCGCCCACTGTATGGCTGTAATGATAGAACGGCATGCCGTCTTCAAACAGGGTAACACCGGATAGGGGGTCCTGCCTGTAAAGAGTATCAGTGCCAACAACCTTCGCCAGGATCGTGAAATGGTCGCTCACGCCATTCTGGTCCACATCGTTGTCCGGAATACCGTCCGTTCCAAGGTAGTTGTAATAGTACCAGATGTTTTCCGGATCACCCGATGGAAGCGGGTTATCAGGATTCTGCTGGTACGTATAATCATCCTGAGTACTCGCATTTTCCGGCCCGTCGAAGGCATATTCGAACGTCGCATCGGGATCGTTGCACCAGATAGCGTGTCCATCGTAGTAAACAAGATCATCCAGATGGCATTCAGTAACGTCGGCGGTGGCGACGTCGCAATCTCCCCTGATGCCCGCTACGAATGCGTCGAGCGGGACACCCGGGTTGCCATGTTCGCTATGGTGCGTGAAAATCATCTCCATCGCCATGAAGTTATCGTATCCCGCTATGTCCCATGTGTAGTTCTCAACCCAGATTCCAAGACCGTAGGGAGTGTCATGATCCGGATCCCAGTCATCTATCCCGTACTGAGTCTGCTCGGGGGCCACGGATCCTGGCAACAGATATTCCATGGGATACCCATCGCTTGGCTGGAGCTCCCAATTCCCGTAATCGCAGCAGACCGACCACTTATCCGTGGAATCTGCGGGTGTGATATCACCATAGCAGCAGGTCCATAGATCCCCGCACCAGAGATAACTGCTGCCCGAACCAATCGGCCACTCCATGGATGCGTAATTGGCCCATGGATCTCCCCATAGCCCTATATTCGTAACCGATGAGCTGATGTTACCGATGGAGTGTACTTCAGTGACTTCAGGGGGGCGTACGTCTGTACCCGGTGATGAGGGATGAGGCAGCAGCTGCAATTCCCCGGCGGCAGCGTTTGAGAACAAAGCCAGAAGAACGGATGTACCGATGTACAGCGATAGCTTAAATTTCTTTTTCATTTCAATTCCCCTTTCCATTTATTGTGCAGTCTGTTCTGCACGCAAAATATCAACAAACAACGGAACCGATTTTTTGCAAAGCATGGAGTATTGAGAGCAGGAAGATTTGATCGGAATTAAGGATGCGGCCTCTGCAAATAATTGATTGCTCATTGATCCCCCATAAATCTATAGCCGTGAATTTTAATCAAGTCAACTCTCCAGATTCGCCTTAATTTCCTATCAATCATGTATATATACGACTCGTAACAGAACCTGTTGTTTCTGGAATAGGTTCCAGAATCTCAGGAGGGAGTTGGATGCTTGACAGGAACAGCAATGGTGACAATGTTTTAAGGTGATTATTTGTATTAATTGGCAAAGGAGGTTTATAAGATGAAGTTGATCCTTCTACTGGCACTGGTTCCCGCGGCATTTGGAGCTGGTGTAGTCCTTACCATCGACGCTCCGGATACAGGAATATCCGGACTGGCGTTCGGATCGGGAAGCCTGTGGGCAGTTGATGGCACGACCAGCTATGTGTATGAGCTGGACCCTTCCAACGGTTCCGTTCAGAGTTCTTTCTTCTTTCCTTACGGTGTTCCAAGTGGCATGGCCATAAGCGGAGCCAGCCTTCATATACTCCGCGCCGACGCAGGTACCTACTACGGTTACGTTTACAGGTACTCCACTGCGGGTGTCTATCAGAGTGTCTACGACTCCACCTGTTGAGGAAGCGCACTTTACCAGTCGGTGACTGGTGTCGCTTCCAACGGGACTTACACTTACGTTCTCGGTAACGACTATTATGGAGTTCCAACGGTCGAGTACTACAACAGCTCAGGTGTCGTACAGACGAATCCATACATGGATGATCTTCCCGCGTTGACCTCCCATTTTGATATCGCCTACGAGGGCGGTAACGGCTCCGGGGACATCTGGGTGGCGTCTGATGCAGCTGACAGCCCTATCAAGGCATACAACACCAGCGGCCAGCTGGTAAACTACATTCCCGAAGCCGACCTGCCTGCAGGTACGCAGTGCAGGGGTCTCTGTTTCGATACTGACGGTTACCTCTGGGTAAGTGATGATAATGCCGAAAAGATCTACAAGTTAGACATCACTACCGGAATCGAAGAGAGTGTAATCCCTCAGGAACAGCCCGGCCTTGCAGTTTCCGATAATCCGTTCTCGGGCTCGGTCAATATATCAGTGACCGGTATTCCCGGATCGGTCGACCTGGCTATCTACGACCTGTCGGGCAGAACCATTCTGAGGAGTGGATTTTCTGCTTCCGCCTCCTTCACCTGGGACGGAAGAACGACCTCCGGTGAAACCGCTCCAACCGGCACCTACCTGATCCATGCCACCAGCGGGACGGGGCAAACGTTGAGAATGCTGGTTACAAAACTCTAAACCGTACCAGCTGACAGTACATTGAAACGGGCCGGACATTTTGTCCGGCCCGCACGTTTTGATGAGGATATTAATCGAACTTAATCCTGTTCGACTCCCAGAACTCTCCTTGCGCAGGAGTACCTGCGGGAGTAGTTCGAATGGCTCAGAGGTGTGATTATCACTCCCCGGTCAAGGTATGACGAACAGTGAATGAAATCTCCATCCCCCATGTATATACCTGTGTGCTTCGGATTGTTGAAGATCAGCAGGTCTCCCGGCTGAAGGTCTTCCCGGTCAACCGCTATTCCCAGCGTTTCAACAGCACTTACTGTTCTCGGCAATGAAATCCCGTTGTCATTGAATACTCTCCACGCCAACCCGCTGCAGTCGAATCCATTACTGTCCGTACCGCCGTACACGTAGGGTACTCCAAGATAGGAAACAGCATCACTTAAGATGCTTTCCACAAGCACAGAGAGATCCTCATCCGGGCACGGAGTGTCCCCCTCATCATCAAGAACCGGCAGAATGTTTTCATCCATCAGCAGCGCAATATCATTGAGTGCAAGCTCAAGATATTCCATTGACCAGTTGCCCTCGTGTCTTCCGATCCCGTGTATGAAAAGAGGAAAATGCACGAAGTCAATTTTCTCTTCACCGATCAATGCGGAATATCTTCCGTTAATCACGACAGCAAAGGGGAAATGCGTATCCGGAAGATTGTACTTCCGGATCAGATCCGCAGAGGCTGAATCCGTAATGAGATGATATGTGATCTCAAAGTCATCTGTGAAATCCGCCAGCACTATGTTCGTCTCCGCGAGTGTTTCAAGCGACGGCGGCATACTCTTATGGAAAACCTCTATTGTACCGATTGATGTCTCCCCTGAACTAACCGTCGAAACAGGCAATGCTAGAAGCAGTATGGAGAATAGTCTTACCTTCATTCGCATATATTTTCTTCCTTAAATGTAAGCCTGACCCCAAATGTTAACTTTCAAGATACGGCCCCGAATGTTTATTTATTTCGTAGAGAAGTATAGATGCGCTGACGGCAGCGTTGAGGGATTCCACCCCACCTGTCATTCGCAGTGCCACCGTTCCGCTGCAGCACTTCGCAGTCTCTTCTTTTATCCCGCGAGCCTCCGAACCGATTACAAGCCCGACGCATCCCTCCAGCCCGTGAAGCCTCTCCACACCTCCGCCCGAAGCATCCGCTCCGATAAACTCCATTACATCGGAATTACTCCCCATGAAAGCGGCAAGATCTGTATCAAAAATTATCGGGACAGCTGAATTCAAACCGGCGGCAGCCCGCGTGACCTTCGGTGCAAATGGACAGCAGCTGCCCCTGCCTGCAATAATCGCGGCGCATCCAAAAGCGGCTGCAGATCTTATAATGGTTCCCATGTTGCCCGGGTCCGATATTCCGTCCAGCAGAAGGAAAACACCCTCTCTCGGTATATCGTCGATCTTAACTGAGGGAAGAGGGCAGACGGCCATTACTCCCTGCGAGGTCTGTGTATCTGCAATATCGCTGAAAAGTTTATCCGGTATCGTAATCACGGGGACATTCATTTCCGCAGCCGCCACCGCCACATCTCCGGACATACTGCCTGCCGTTTCGGATACGAATATCCACTGCGGCACTCCCCTGCAAAGGTAATCGGATATGAACCTTGGACCCTCCATAATGAACAGCTCATTTTTCAGAATTCCGGATCTGGAGTGAAGGCTTCTCGTGATCTTCAGCTTCGCGTTCGAAGGACTGACGATTTTAACCCGCATATTTCACTTACTGAGTATTTCCCGGATTATGGTGTCGATGTCGGCCTGGGGTGTTTTTCCAGCGAGAGCCTGAAGAAGAGATACGTCAGGCGCTCTCCTGCGCATATCCTCGAAATCATCAGGATACGCTTCTTCGTATGGAACCAGGACTATCTCTGAACTGGAGCCTGAGATTCTCTTTACCTTCCCGGCAAGCTCTCTGATGGATATTTCTCCTGTTGATCCGATATTGATGACTTTACCGACAGCATCAGGGTTCTCTATCAGAGAAACGATAGCCTCAACTATTTCGTAGACAAGGCTGAAGCACCTGGTCTGTTCACCATCGCCGAACACGGTAATCGGTTTGCCGCTGATCGCCTGCTCTATGAACCTCGGGAGGACCATGCCGTACCTTCCCGACTGACGGGGACCTACCGTATTAAAGAGCCGTCCTATCACAACAGGAAGTCCTTTGGCTTTCCAGTATGCCAGAGCGAGGAACTCATCTATCGCCTTGGAGCAGGCGTAACTCCACCTGCTTCTGCAGGTAGCTCCGAGAACGATGTCCCCATCCTCACGGAAAGGAATGTTTTCGCTCTTGCCATAGATCTCAGAAGTCGATGCGATAAATACAGGCGTACCGCAGGATTCGGCAGCCATAAGAATGTTCTCGGTTCCCTTCACATTTGTTTCGATGGTTTCCACAGGCTGCCGGATGATGTTCTCCACCCCTACCGCTGCGGCCAGGTGGATTATGGTTCCGCATTGGTTCGCCAGCCCTTTTGTCAGTGCTTCGTCGAGAACCGAACCAACAACCAGCCTGAACATGGGATTACCGGAGCACCCATCAAGATTGGAAAGACTTCCCGTTGAGAGGTCATCAAGCACAAGAACACTTTTCCCTCTTGAAATAAGCAGCTCACAGAGGTGTGAGCCTATGAATCCCGCCCCGCCCGTTACAAGGTAATCGTATTCTCCTGATCCGGACATCTCTTTTCCTTTCCTAATGAGGAACAATGCTGAGAAGAACTCCTGCAGCTATGGCGCTTCCTATAACTCCAGCCACATTGGGTGCCATTGCGTGCATGAGAAGATGGTTGTTCCTGTCATACTTCCTTCCCTCTATCTCCACAACCCTGGCGGAATCGGGAACTGCCGACACACCTGCCGCCCCTATAAGGGGATTGATCTTGTTGTCTCCCTTGAGAAACAGGTTCATGAACTTGGCGAAGAGAACACCGCCCGCTGTGGCAATCGAAAAGCTGATGGCTCCAAGCACAAAGATCTTAAGAGAATCCATGGTAAGGAAATAGGCTGCCTGGGTACTGGTCCCGACAGCGAAGCCAAGAAGTATGACAACTATATTGTTAAGACTTCCCTGGGCACTTTTGGCAAGCCTGCCGGTTACTCCGCTCTCCTTTAAAAGGTTTCCGAAGAAAAGCATGCCCAGAAGAGCGATGGCTCCCGGAGCGATGAACGCCGTTATCAGGAAGGCTATTATGGGAAACAGTATTTTCTCCGTCTGGGAAACCCGGCGCACAGGTTTCATTCTCCGCATGCGCTCTTCCTTTGTTGTAAGAAGCCGCATGATGGGAGGCTGTATTACAGGCACAAGACCCATATAGGAGTATGCTGCTATCGCTATTACCCCCAGAAGGGCCGGAGACATCTGGCTGGCTACGAATATCGCAGTTGGCCCGTCGGCACCTCCGATGATTCCAATAGCAGCAGCCTCCTGCAGGGTGAATCCCAGGAACAGCGATCCAAGCAGAGTGAGGAATATGCCTATCTGGGCTGCTGCTCCTAAAAGCAACAGCTTGGGGTTGGAGAGCAGGGCGCTGAAATCGGTCATGGCCCCAATGCCGAGAAAGATCAGAGGGGGAAAAAGGCCGCTCTTCACGCCGAAATAGAACAGACTGAATACCGATTGCTGCCCCCCGAGAACATCCTGATAACCGATCGGGATGAGTTCAGGATTGTAAGGAATGTTACCTGCTATAATCCCGAATCCAATTGGTATCAGGAGAAGAGGCTCGTACTCCTTCTTGATGGCCAGGTATATCATTACAAGGCCGATAACTATCATTACGATATTCCCTATTTCCATCTGACCGAATCCGGTATCATCCAGGTACGATAGAAGATCAAGCTGCTGGCTATGCTCCTGGAGGCTTCCTGTGATCCACATGATAAGCTTAGCGGGGATGAACATCTATCAGCCTCCGATTTTCATGATGACGGCATTTTCAAGGATGCTGTCTCCTTCGGATGCGAGAATCCCGCCCACCGTCCCGGACAGGGGTGACTCTATTTCGTTTTCCATCTTCATTGCTTCCATTATCGCTACAGGCTGACCCTTACTAACAGAATCACCTTCATTTACCAGAATCTTAAGGATAAGTCCCGGCAGAGGCGCGATAACGTCACCCGGCTCGAGTGAAATGCCGGGGGGAGATGTTCTGTTGGGTACCTCAGCGGCATTATGAACCTGGCGATGTCTGTTTATCACAGGGGTTTTTGATGTTTTTCTCATCGGTGCTTCAACCTTGACCTGGTAGGTTCTGCCATCGAGAGTCACGTCTACCGTATCGTCCAGGATTCTACCTAGATCAACAGTGTAAGTTCTATCGTTAATCGTTATTCTGTACTCGGGCATTTCAGTGACTCCTGACTCTGTTCTGCAGCGATCCTGATTCCTGAATATGTTCGGCCCTTCCGGCAAATTTCCACGGAGTATAGGGTTTCTCATGAGCTTCCCAGGTCAATTTCATATTCTCCACCTGGTCAAGAAGGCAGAAATGAGCATGGATTGCCGCAGATACAGCGGCTACTTCCTCGAGGGTCATGTTTTTTTCAGAATCCTGCTGTGAAAGAGATGATCTTTTCTTAAATATGCTAAGACCGAATCTATCTTTGATCCACCGTTCAAGGGCGGGCAGCATCAAGGCCAGCACCACAAGCCCTGTGAATACAGTTACCATGCCTATCAGCGCTATCCCAAAACCCCCTTCAATATCGGTATTACTGATCGCGACAGCCGCAAGGATCACTGCTCCTGCCGTTATCATAACGGGATATTCCCGTGCTTCTTGGGAGGCATCGTCTGCCGCTTTCCGGCAAGCATTTCAAGAGCCTTGATAACACGGAACCTGGTATTAGACGCTATTATAACATCATCGAGATAACCTCTTGAAGCAGCGTCGTAGGGGTTTGCGAATTTTTCCCTGTACTGGTCGACCAGTTCCTTCTTTCTGGCTACGGGGTCCTTCGCTTCGTCTATATCACGCCTGAAGATGATCTCAACTGCTCCGTCTGGTCCCATCACAGCAATCTCCGCTGTTGGCCATGCGTAGTTTATGTCCGCTCGTATATGCTTTGAACTCATTACATCGTAAGCGCCGCCGTACGCTTTTCTGATAATCACCGTTATTTTGGGCACTGTAGCTTCTGCGTAAGCGAAAAGAAGTTTCGCTCCGTTCCTGATTATGCCGCCGTATTCCTGCGCTGTTCCGGGCATGAAGCCGGGTACATCCACAAGGGTCAGCACCGGGATATTGAACGCGTCGCAGAAACGGACAAAACGGGCAGCCTTCACTGAAGCGTCGTTGTCCAGTACACCTGCAAGGTAGGAGGGCTGGTTTGCAACTATTCCAATGGAATGACCGTTCATCCTTGCGAATCCCACAACAATGTTAGGAGCGAAGGCACGCTGCAACTCAAGAAATTCACCGTTGTCCACGATGGCTTCAATTATCGTGCGCATCTCATAAGGCTTGTTTGGATTGTCCGGCACGAACTCGTCCAGCCACATTTCCATCCTGTCTGGCGGGTCAGTGCAGGACACTCTTATGGGATCCTCCATATTGTTCTGCGGCATGTAGCTGATGAGTTTTCTGATGATGAGAAGGGCTTCCCTCTCACTCTCGCATACAAGGCTGCATACTCCGCTTCGTTTGCTGTGAATTCCCGGGCCGCCCAGCTGTTCCTTCGTAACATCTTCCCCGGTAACGGCTTTAACAACCGCGGGACCGGTAACAAACATGTAGCTTATGTCTTTAACCATTATCGTGAAATCGGTAATGGCGGGGCTGTAGACAGCTCCTCCGGCACATGGGCCGAGTATGGCTGAAATCTGAGGAATAACACCGGAATAGAGCACATTCTTCAGGAATATCTTTCCGTACCCTGCAAGGCTCTCGATACCTTCTTGTATCCTTGCTCCTCCGGAGTCATTCAGCCCTATAAGGGGAGCTCCGTTCATGGCGGCCATATCCATGATCTTCAATATTTTCTCCGCGAAAGTTTCCGATAAACTTCCTCCGAATACCGTAAAATCATGTGAAAAAACGTATACCTGCCTGCCGTCTATGGTTCCGTAACCAGTGACAACGCCGTCTCCGGGGATTTTTTTCTTTTCAAGCCCGAAACTTGTGGACCTGTGCGTGACAAGCATATCGAACTCTTCAAAACTGTCTTCATCGAGAAGAAGGTCTATTCTTTCCCTTGCTGTCAGCTTGCCTTTTTCATGCTGCTTCTCGATCTTTTTCTCTCCGCCACCTGCAAATGCCTTTTCTCTGAGGGCATGGAGTTTATCAGCCTTTTCAAGAGAGCTCATTTTAATTTTCCTCTTCAGGTTTCGGATGTTCACACAATTCGGTCAGAACCTTACCGCTCGCTGCGGGATGTATGAAGGCGATTCTTGTTCCTCCTGCCCCCCCGCGCGGCGAATTGTCTATCATTCTAACGCCCTTACCGGTCATTGAATCAATTTCTTCTTCAGCGCTGTCAACCGAGTAAGCAATATGGTGTATCCCCTGGCCGCGTTTCTCTATTGCCTTCGCTATCGGACTTTCTTCCGACGTCGGTTCGAGCAGCTCGATCCTGGATTCGCCAACACTGAACATAGCCACCCTCACCTTCTGTGAGGGGACTTCCTCTATTCCCAGGAAAGTCAGTCCAAGACAGTCTCTGTAGAACGGCATAGACTCCTCCAGGCTCTTAACCGCTATACCGATATGATCAATCCCTTTTACACTCATTCTCATTCTCCCGTTTATTCTTAAGAAATCCGGAAAGTATTTCGCCGATCCTGTAGGGAGTTGTTTCCCCCGCAAGAATGGATTCTATCGCCTCTTCAATGCTGCCGTATCTGTCTATAATCAGTGTGCGGGCAAGTTCCCTTCCCTTTTCCCGGATAATACTGTTCAGTACAAGCGCAGTTCTTCTAAGTGCGATTTCCTTCCGCCCGGTTCCCGAAGCAGTACAGCTCCCAATGGCATCCGCAAGTTCTTCAATACCTTCTCCGGTCTGTGCGGAACACCTGATAACCGGGGGTCTGGCGGCAGGATCGGGGATAAGTTCAAGGCTGGCGTTCACCGATAATTCCAACTGCTCAATTCCGGGTCTGTCAGCTTTGTTAAGCACGATAATGTCCCCGATCTCCATGATCCCCGCCTTCATGGTCTGTACATCGTCTCCGAGGCCGGGCACCAGAACCAGAAGAGTAATGTCAGCAAGTGATGCTATTTCAACCTCCGCCTGCCCAACCCCCATGGTTTCGATAAGCACCGGGTTATACGATGCTGCGGCAAGGATTTCAAGTGCGTCTCTCGTAGTTCCCGAAAGCCCTCCGAGGTGGCCCCTGTTGGCCATGCTCCGGATGAACACTCCCGGGTCCGACGCGTGCTCCTGCATCCTTACCCTGTCCCCCAGAAGGGCTCCTCCGGAAAAGGGGGAGGATGGGTCCACAGCAATCACACCAACTTTATTTCCATGCCGTCTGTAGTACGAAATAAGACGGTTTGTAAGTGTACTTTTCCCCGCACCGGGGGGTCCGGTAATACCGATTGTAAGGCATAACCGCTCCGGGTCGAAAAGTGAATGCAGTATCGAGGAAGCAAGAGGGTGCCCGTTCTCGACCATTGAAAGAACTCTCGAGAGTCCTCTCTGGTTATTATTCCTTACTATACGTACGAAATCGTCTGCCTTGCAGGATTGCAAGTCTAACTCCGACCCGACCACTTCTGCGGGGGGTTCAGCGGGTCTGTATTTCCTGCTCAATGAAATCCACAACTTCGGCTGCGGGGGTTCCAGGTGTGAATATGGCTTTGAATCCCGCTTCTTTCAGCCCGGGGATATCTTCCTCCGGAATAACTCCGCCGCCAAAAAGGATTATGTCCGAACCACCCTTATCTGCAAGAAGCCTGGCTACTTCAGGGAAGAGGTGATTATGGGCTCCGGAAAGAAGGGAGAGACCTACGAAGTCGACATCCTCCTGAACGGCTGCGTTGGCAATTGCTTCAGGTGTCTGGCGTATCCCGGTATAGATGACCTCCATGCCTGCGTCTCTCAATGCCCTCGCTATGTATTTGGCTCCCCGGTCATGTCCGTCCAGCCCGGGTTTTCCGATCAGTATTCTAATTTTGCGATCCATTGCCGCCTCCGGTTACTTTCAATGCGTTAATCCCGCTGCTCGGCAACGGGAGACCCTGTCAACGGTTTTCATATTGCTTCGTTCAAACACTTCCCGAAAGCTCTTTCAATCGACATAATATAATTGTCTTTATTTCGTATGCATAACCCGGACACGGAGGTTTCAGTTTGAAGCACATTATTCTTGCTTTGTTAGTTCTGACAGCGATTAGCTTTGCTGAGGTAAGTGGTGATATAATCGGCGGATACCTTGATCAGATCGGTGAAGAGCTGATCTACGAAAGGGTTGAAAACGAGTTCATGCTGCTGGCGGAAACAGAGGATGGATCTCAGATACCCTATATGTACATTCTTGCGGACCCGGAAATGGAGGGATGCCTGCTTGTAGCTCTCACGCCTGGTATAGTACCTGCTTCCGGAGCCGAAAGGACTGCTGCCCTTGAAACAATTGCTCAGTTAAACTGGAACAATACATGGGTAAAGTTCGCAATAGACCCTGAAACGGGAGACGTATCGGCCATGTACACCTTTTCCACGGAAAATGGGCTTGGTTACGATTCTTTCGCAGTGATGCTCAACCTTCTTCTAGGCACGGTAGACGAAAACTGGGAAATTCTTCTAGCTATCTGATTACCTGAAACGGGGGGAACTTAATGTTCGGCAATATTGCAATATGCTGCGGCAGGGCCAGTCAGGCGCTCGGACTCCGTATATGTGAGATCCTCGGAATAGAGCCTGAACCTGTGGATTTCGTGCAGTTCTCCAACGGCAATCTTATGGTGAATTTTATTGGTGAGACGGTTCGCGAAAAGGATGTATTCGTAATACAGTCCGGAGAAAGGTCCATCTTTCAGGACAGGGATAAGGCTTTCGGTACGGTTTCCGGTGACATTCTGGAGCTGCTGCAGATGATATACGCTCTGAAGGACAGTGCTGGAAGGATAACCGCGGTAACACCCTATTTCCCTTACGCAAGAAGCGACAAGAAAGATAAGCCCAGAATCGCCATAACCGCCAAGATGATGTTTGATATGCTTGAATCGGTTCAGGCAGACAGAGTCCTGACCATGACCCTGCACTGCCCCCAGAGCCAGGGCTTCAGTAACATCCCGGTTGATCAGCTGCACGCTGACGAGGTTTTTCTTGATAAAATAGTCTCCTTCGGTTCGGATAAGCTCGCTTTTCTGGCCCCCGATTCGGGCAGCATCATGAACAACGACTTTCTGGCAATGCATGTGGCCCGTTCCCTCAAGGAAGCCGGACGTTCTCCGGATATTGAAACAGGCTACGTTAAGAAGGTCAGGATTGACGACAGCGAAACACCGCACATAAAAACAGTCGAGGGTATAGACGACCTCACCGGCAGAACGGTCATCATGAACGATGACGAGACCCTTTCAGGTAAAAGCCTGGTTATGTCTGCTGAGATCGCACTCGAACGGGGAGCGGAAAAAGTCTACGCTTTTGTCACACATGGTATTCTATCCTGCAGTGCAGTTCTGCGGATCGAGGACAGCCCCCTTTCGAAGCTGTACGTCACCGATACGGTCGAATTCGATACTGAGGCAGCCCAGAAGGTTATAGGCGGCCCTGTCACAAAGATAGAAACCCTCTCCGTTGCAAGGATATTCGCTGAGGCTATAAAGCGAACACATGAAGGAAAGAGCCTGAGTTCACTATTCCTTGGAAAATAGCGATCTTTCGGAACCCCTTATTGAATTCGTGGGAAGAGGTCTGATGGAAACGGTCAGCTTAGAAATTTATACGAAGACCAATGCCGATGCGGTTGCCAGAATGTGGTCGGAGAGCAGAGAAGGCTGGCCTCCGGGATTCCTCGGCGCATCTGAATTCACACCACAGAGCATCGAGATGGAGGAGAATTCTTCCGGCAAGCTGTTTACAGTGCTTGCTATCGAGGGTGACAGGGTTGTGGGCTATTGCAGGACAACCCCCTACGGAGGAGAGCCTGATGCAGCGTACGTCGCGCTGCTGAATGTTGTTCCAGACCTTCACGGCAGAAAACTGGGCAAAAAGCTTCTTCTGGACGCTGTCCGCAGAACGGCCGAAGACGGATATTACCGTATAGACCTCCACACCTGGCCCGCGAACCTCAAGGCCATGCCCCTTTACAAAAAAACAGGTTTCTTCTGGGTGCCCGACAGCATGGTCTACATGCAGAACTACATGCCCTTCCTTCTTGGCAGGACTGAGCTTCGGGATTTTCTGGGGGACAGGGACTGGTACGACTGCTTCGCAAGAGAGCTGGAAGTTGAACCTGATGAACAGAGAACCGAATCGGGGCGCGAAGTATTTAATTACCTGTTCAGAATTGGAAACGAAAACTTTCGCGCCCAGTTCGATCGCAGAGGAAGGATTCTCTCTTCCATTGAAACCCCTTCACTTTCTGCCTCGGTTGCAAGAAGCAGCGGGAAGATCTTCTATGGAAAACCTGTCAGGATCAGCTTCGAGGGGAATTCCCTTCCGCAGGAACTTACTATAGAATCACATAAATACCTGACAGCACCGGAATCCATAACAATGCAGGAGGGCTCCAGGGGTTTTGATGTCATTCCAGAACCGGTGGAAGTTCCGGTTCCCGACAGGGACAGGTCCCCGAGGGTTGCAGCTGTTCTGCCCGGCGACCACCCGTTTTCAATAGGTATAGGCATAAGGGCTGAAGAACCTGTTTCAATTCTCTCCTCGCCTGTGCGCAGGCTTTCGCCGGGCCAGAAGGAACTCGCCCTGGACATCAGGAAGCTGACAGAAGCGGGTTCTTTCAAGCTTGTGGCAAGCCTTGATGGAAATGTTTTCCACAGCGAAGCCTTCACACTGAAAGAAATCATTTTCCAGCAGGTGCGTATTCCTCTCCCGGAGCTTTCAAACGGATCTTGCGAACTGGGGCTGACCCTGATCCTTGATGGAAAGGCCGGGGCGGAAGAGAAGATCATCCTTGTCTCCGGTCCCTCTGCCCGAACCCCTGAGACTTTTCTTACCCGGAAAGAAGCTGTTATCGTAGGGAAGGACTGTACCCTTGCCATATCCAGAACAGGTGCGTGGGGTTCATTATGGATCCCCGGGGAAGATGACAGGGAAAAAAGAGCCGGGACCATAAGAATCTCCGCAGGACCGCCATACTGGAACTCCGATCTGCTCCACCAGGTGTACGATTTCGAACTTGGGGATGGCGAAGTTATAGCTGAGACTGCATGGCCGTCGAGACCGGGCTTGAAGTACGAAATCCGATACAGAATGGATCCCGAAGGTTTCCTGATAGCCCGAAGCAGCGTCACAAACGAATCCTCTACCGATCAGAAGGTCAGTTTCATCGCCAATTGGGGCGGAGGTTTTCCTTTCGTGGCTGGAGACAGGATCATCCCCCTTCAAAAGGGCCTCTTAGTCTGCCCGGAAGTCTACAACCAGATTCCGGATATGGCAGAAGACTACCCCAGAGATACGGCGGAACTTGCTGCCCCCTGGCTTGCTCTGTCCAGTGGGAAGAAATCCCTTCTGGCATGGTTCCCCGGCTGGGAGAAACTGCAGTACGGCAGACCCGAAACCGAAGAAATGATCATTCCTCACGGAGAGAGTGTCCAGTCACCTCCTTTCCGGGTACTCCTTTCAAAAGGGGACCTGAAAGACCTTCTGGCAGACGCAAGAATACTTGGCTGGGACACTGGCGGCGCATTGGAAAGAATGGATTTTATCAACCACAACATAGAGCCTGTCATGTGTGAAGGTTACGAATTGATACTTTCGCACAACCTCCTTGGAAAACGGAGCGGAGCCATATCCATAAACGGCAGCCTCATAACCGAAGGTTCTATAAACAGTGAAAAATCAATCTCGGCGGCGGTTAATATAACCGGGAATGCCGAAATTGCGCTTGGCATAGCCGGTAGGGAAAGCGTTTATCCCGCGCGGATCTTAAGCGGCAGCGCCCCTTCTCCGGAGCTTACCGAGGAGAATGGAATTCTTTCGATATCAAACGGCAGGCTGAAAGCTCTTATCGACCCGTCAGAGTTCGGTCATGTGTACAGCCTGCTCCTTGATGGTGTTGAATTTCTCATGTCTTCCCATCCCGGACCTTCCGATTTCGCCTGGGAGAAACCCTGGTTCGGAGGCATTCTTCCGAGAGTTATGGATGGAAGGGAAAATCCCTTCAGGCTCGACACTGTCAAATGCACCTGGAACAGATTTGAAACAGTCTCTGCCGGCCTCCCGGAAAAGGGCTGGGAAATGCTCTGGAAGGTCGATCACAAGAAGTACGGATCACTCGATCTTGCATGGAGAGTTTCAATGCTGCCCGAGGTACCCGTTCTGAAAACCTGGTTCTGTCCGCAGGCCTGCAGCGAGGCTTACCTCGGCGGTGAATTCGATACAAGAGGGTTCCTTTCCCCCGGAGGAGAGCATCATAGCGTTATACTTACCGCGCAGAACAAGCCTCTGCTGAGACAGGGCAGAAAACATGCCGGCGCGTGGTTCGATGCGGGACGGTGGGGCCGGGTGGAAACCCCCCGAAAGGGTTTTGTTGAAGCCCATTCCGTTAGCGAAGGTATCCTCTTCTCTGAGGATTATGCTGACAGCGGGTGTCATTTTTCCTTTTTTAACGCGCATGACAGAAGGCGGGAGATAGAGATCTTCTGGCTGCTGGGGAACTGCGACAACGATGAAGAGCTTTCTCGCATATATAGAGCGCAGCTGATCGAAAAATCCGACTGATTCTAAATGCAGAGGCGGATAACCGCTCCTGTTTTACCGCTGAAGCCAGATCCTTCCCATTGAGGAAGGATCGAAATCGATGGGATAAACCCAGGTTCCGAAATCATCTCCTGCGGACCTGTACAGATGCACAGATGCATGATCATCGAACAGCTCAAGAAGAGCTATATCAACGGCAAGCTCGATACACCATCTTCGCTCTTCAATACTGACT
>QNDS01000033.1 GCA_003644925.1 Candidatus Fermentibacterota bacterium | reverse complement strand
TGTGAGGAACGCTTCTTGGCCAGGCAACTGGTGAGGAGCCCTTCATAACCGGCGTATAACTGTTAAACAGGGGATTGCCCGGAGTTCCCTGATTAAGATAAAGGTAGAGGCTTCCGCCTGAAGTAGATTCACGACCAATGATCAGATCAAGCAATCCATCATTGTCCCAGTCGAAAACAAAGGGAGCAGAGTTAGTGCCTACATCGATGTCTACGCTGCCTGCCTGGATTCTTCCTTCGCTGGTAAGAGTTCCATCACCGAGCCGTCTGAAATAGTTGACATACCCATCTCTTTCACCAACTATCAGGTCATCCAGTTCATCACCATTAAAATCCACAGCCTGTGGATTTGTCGCTCCTGTGCATCAACCGGATGTGAGTGAAATATCAGATCCGTCAGCCTGCATGAATGTATAATTTGCGAACATCGGGGAATCGTTCGAATCGTTGTTCTCGTAGTAACGAAGCTTTCCTGAAGAATACTGACCCAGGATAAGATCCTTCAGACCATCTCCATTCCAATCGGTAATAAGAGGATTTGCATGTCCTATGGACAATTCGATCTGCGCGCCATTTGCCATTACATTGAAGGGTGGTAGGTAATCCGGCACCGCGGCCGCAACCGACAGGCAGAGAGACAGCACTGCAAACAAGCATATTCTCATAATACCCCCCGGAAGAATAACCTGTAAACTGATAGTTTTCCGATAACATTGGTACAATAATGGAAAGATTTCAGAGTGACAAGGTTTCCGGAATGGTTTCCAGAAACTTGATATTGACGAAGCAGGATCAACAGCGGTATTGTCATTTTCGGCAAACAGTTATGATAAGATAAGATGAGAAATATCAAGTTCCCGATTGTTACACTACCGTAGGGAGGCTCTTATGGGACGAACCGCGGCGATTCTGCATGTGACCGCACGGGGATTGTTAGTATGACTTTGCGGGATGAAGAACAATGGAAGATGTATTTATCCTACTACAACAGGGAAGCGAGAATTGAGTATCAAGGGCGGGAGTACGGGTTCTCTGAGGAGGATTTTGAATTCCTGAACAGCTCTTCAAATTACTGGCACCATGCCGGATCTCCAAGCTCGTGGCTGTGCTGTTCCACTGTAAATCAAGCAAAAGAGAAGTTTGGAAAGACTCTGCCGAGAGATAAGCTGATAGGATTGTGTGCTGATACACTGAATATTACAGCGCAGGAACTTGAACGTACTCTTGACTGGAATGCGAATTACATGGCATGGCATGATGGTGGTGAGCCTGAAGATTACCATGCTTATCCGGATGTATGAGGAGTCTTATGTGTACGAAAATCATTCTAATATTGCTGGGCTTTGTATTAATCCAGAGTTCATATGCAACACCGCCGGACGCAATGACAACGGATATCGAAATGATTGCTGGATCTCCAGAGAAAGCTGTGTTTCTTGTCAGAACTGTCTTTAACCACGGATCCCATTACCTGTGGGAGACCAGGTGGTTTCTTCTTTGTATGGATTTCACAGATTTCAGTTTTCAATGGGTATCACAGGGAAGTATGATGGAAGCTGAGGAGGAATTCGGTGGAACCCGTTTCATCAGAGCTGAGGGTGCGCCAACAATAGCAGGGGTTCTTGAAGACTGGGGGGTTCTGTGGTCCATAAACAATAATGGTGATTCCTACTTCACCATAAGCGAATTGAAACCGGAGTATTTCATCAGAGATTCACTTCTCTTCGCCCGCTGCAATGATGAAGAATACGCGTTTAACGGCGTAAGGTGTTTTGATCCTGTAAATCTGGCCGTATTGAACACTGATTCTGCCGAGTGGTACATACATGGAGATACACCTGTGATAGAGGAAATTCACTCTTTGAATGAATTGGCCCGTTTTTCATACCCCGACAATGAATTCCTTGGAATCACTGTGCATTCTGAAGGAGAATTTGGAAATTATTACCTGCTGACGGCCACTGTAGAAGTTGATATGGCACCTTTTGATGTTATCTTCACGATCCCGATAGAGGACATGCATGCAGCCAGATCATTCCTATTCGATCAAACGTGATTGGACAGGAAACATCAAGACCTGCTGGAGATATGAATGACAAGTCATCTCGCACGTAAAATCCGGGAACTTCTCGGGAGGAGAAAGCCGGACCATAAAGGGGAATGTATCAGGCTGGGCCTTGCTCTGGGAGGGGGCGGAGCAAGAGGGCTTGCCCATATTCCGATTCTTGAGCTTCTTGATAGAATGGGGATCAGACCCTGCTGTATTGCGGGAACCAGCATCGGTGCCGTACTGGGAGCCATGTACGCATCCGGAGCTAAGGGATCCGAGATTCGCAGTCTGGTGCGGGATACGATTGTCGGGAAGAGCAGTTCCCCCGGAGAACTGCTGAAAGACATCAAGAGGCTGGTTCAGTTCATGGATATCGATTTCCTTGGACCGGGGATCTTCAAAGGTGATTCTGTAATGAAGTATTTCTACGATGCCATTCATACAGACAGGTTTGAGGATCTTGAAATACCATTGAAGGTCGTTGCAACCGACTTCTGGGCGTCTGAACAGACAGTACTCTCTTCGGGAAATCTTCTCAAGGCGGTCAAGGCAAGCATGGGGCTGCCGGGGTTGTTCACTCCGGTAAAATACGGAGAGCGGATACTCATTGACGGTGGAGGCGTAAATCCGGTACCCTTCGACGTTCTGGACGATTGCGATCTGATCGTTGCTGTAGATGTACTGGGTAATGCGGAATCCGAATCCTCAAAACCACCCGGAGCGGTCAAAGCGGTTCTTGAGATGTTTGATATAATGCAGAGATCGATCGTAGAGACAAAACTGAAAATCAGCCAGCCTGATATCTACATCAAACCTGATATCCGGAATATCGGCATGCTTGAGTTTCACAGGGCTGAGGAGATCTACTCAAGCACCGAGGCTTCCTGCAGGGAGCTTGCAGAGAAACTGAGAGAGTATTATCCGGAAATACCGCTATCTCCCTGAGAATATTATACTCACTGAAGTTCAGGGAGGTGGGTAAAGATGATCTCTTTCATTCTAAATAACAAAAAACACACAACCGGGCTTCCACCGGGAGCAGTTGCACTTGATCTGCTTCGGGAGGAAGCAGGTCTGACGGGAACCAGGGAAGGCTGCAGAGAGGGTGACTGCGGAGCCTGTACTGTACTGCTGGGAACGCTGCTGCTGCAGGGTATTGAATACAGGGCGGTGAATTCCTGCATTCTTCCGGTTGGTGAACTCCATGGCAGGCATCTTGTAACGATAGAAGGGATTAATCCTGAAGAAGGACTCTCCCCTCTTCAGAAGGTGTTCGTCGAAGAAGGTGCCTCCCAGTGCGGTTTCTGTACGCCCGGCATTATCATGTCCCTTACAGGTTACCTTCTGGGAACAGTCGACCCTGACGATACGGAAGCTGCAGATTCCCTTGCTGGAAACATATGCAGATGCACAGGTTACGTTTCCATAAGCAAATCAGCGAGAACAGTATCTGGAATAACGGGACGTTCTCCCGCCGAATGCTGCACTTCGCGAGAACATCTAGAATGGCTCGTAGAGAAAGAGATACTGCCCCCTAACTTCCTCGGGATTGAAGAGATGCTCACGGCACTGAATGCAGACGGATCAGAGGCAGATGTTTCGGGAGAAACAGTAACGGTAGCAGGCGGAACCGACCTCTTCGCGGTAGAGGCTGAAAACCTCAGGAATACTGACTTGAAATTTCTTTCCCGGGAAACGGGAATGAACGGAATAACTGTTCTTGAGAACAGGATTCTTATCGGAGCCGGAGCAACCGTACGGGATATCATCGATTCGGGGGTATTTCGTAATGCAGGTAACCTTGAGCAATCCCTTCAGCTGGTCGCCTCTCCGGGGGTCCGCAACAGGGCTACAGTGGGAGGCAACATCGTAAACGCCTCTCCCGTAGGTGACCTCACCATTATCTTCCTTGCACTGGATGCGAAACTGAGAATTTCAAGCGGTTCCGATTACAGAGAGGTACAGTTGAAGGATTTCTTCAGAGGGTACAAATTATTTGACCTCTCTCCCGGAGAACTGCTTGAAAGCCTTGTATACAAAAAGCCCGATTCAACGACTTTCATTAATTTCGAAAAGATCGCCATGAGGCAGCATCTCGATATAGCCTCCGTCAATACAGCTGCCGCGTTCAGGGTGTGCGGCGGCAGGATCGAAAAGGCTGATATCTCCGCGGGAGGAGTCGCGCCTGTTCCCCTCTATCTGGAAAGAACATCAGCTGCCCTGCGCGGCATGAAAATTTCCACGGATACTGCTCAACTCGCAGTCAGAACTGCCCGCAGCGAAGTAAGCCCTATAGATGATGTGCGCGGGTCCGCCGAGTACAAGGAGCTTCTTCTTGGAAAACTTGTAGCAGCCCACTTTGCCGAGCTTTTCCCCGGGCAGATCAATGCGGGGGAGCTGCTGTGAAGCATCAGGACGCCATGCTGCATGTAAGGGGGGTCTCCCTGTTCGTAGACGACTTCAAGCTTCCGAAGAACCTCCTTCATGCTGCCGTGCTTGTTTCTCCAGTTTCACATGGTACGATAGAGAAACTGGAAACCGGGGCAGCATTAGCGAGGCCTGGTGTTGAAATGATTATTACAGCAAAAGACATCCCGGGTAAAAACCAGATAGGCAGCATCATAAAAGATGAACTGCTTCTCGCAGAAAAGGAACTGTATTTCATCGGGCAGCCTGTGGCAGTCGTACTTGCGGACACACCGGAGAAAGCCAGAGCGGCAGTAAAAGCGATAGAGCTTGAAACAAGTGAGCTGCCATCGGTCGTGGAACCGAGAAAAGCATTCGAAAAGGGAATGCTTTTAGCACCTCCGAGAACGTTTTCCATGGGCAATACCGCAGAGGCGTGGGGCAGATGCGACTGCATAGTTGCAGGGCGCTCCGATTCAGGCGGCCAGGAGCACCTCTACCTCGAAACTCAGGGAGCTTTTGCCATTCCGATGGAAAACGGCTGTATCAGAATAACATCAGGAACTCAGGGACCCACTTTTGTACAGAGGGTTGCAGCCAGGGTTCTCAAGCTGCCGATGAATAAGATTGAAGTTGATGTAGGAAGGCTGGGGGGCGCTTTCGGAGGCAAGGAAGACCAGGCAACGCCCTGGGCGGTAATGTCGGCACTTGGAGTACAGCTTACAGGCAAACCGGTAAAACTCGTACTTAACCGGAATGAAGATTTGACCTGGACAGGTAAGAGGCATCCATACAGTTCCGATTTCAAGCTGGGTCTTTTAAATGATGGTACGATTATGGCATGGGAGGTTACTTACTATCAGAATGGAGGGGCGGCATCTGACCTTTCAACTGCTATTCTTGAACGGACTCTGTTTCATTCAACAAACGCTTATTTCATTCCCAATGTGAAGGCTACAGGGATTTCCTGCAGAACCAACCTTCCGCCCAACACGGCTTTCAGAGGCTTCGGGGCGCCGCAGGCAATGTATGTTCTGGAATCTGCGATTTACAAAGCTTCGCGCGAAATGGGAATCAGTCCTATTGAGATACAGGAAAAAAACCTCCTGAAAAAAGGTGACATATTCCCCTTCGGGATGCGGTATGAAGGGAATGAGATAAAGAGATCCTGGAGCAAAGCGTTCGAAATGTACCGGGCTGAGAATACCGAAGGCAGGATCAGGGATTTCAACAGCAGCAATGTGATGTTCAAGAAGGGTATTTCATTCATGCCGGTCTGTTTCGGTATTTCTTTCACCCACATATCGATGAACCAGGCCAATGCTCTTGTTCATGTGTATACCGATGGAAGCGTCGGAATCAGCACCGGAGCTGTTGAAATGGGACAGGGGGTCAATACGAAGATCGCCCAGGTGGCGGCAAGAACCTTCGGGATCGATCTCTTCAGGATCAAAGTGGAATCAACCAACACCACAAGGTCAGCCAATACCTCCCCAACTGCGGCGAGTTCAGCTGCGGACATGAATGGAAACGCTGTGAGAATAGCATGCGACAACATTCTCAGGCGTCTTCTGGCTTTTGCAGGAAAACACCTCGGAGCGCCTCCTGATTCGGGGGTCGATCTTGTGCACGAAAAAGTAATCATCGAAGGGAAGAAAACCCGCCTCGCATGGAATGAGCTTATAGGCCTTGCGTATCTTGCAAGAGTAAACCTTTCGTCCCAGGCCCATTATGCCACACCCGGACTGCATTTCAACAAAACTTCAGAGAAGGGCAGGCCTTTTTCTTACCATGTAGCGGGAACTGCAGTTACGGAGATAACTCTGGACAGACTGAGAGGCATTTTTTCGATCGATTCCGTGAAGATCGTTCATGATTGCGGAGAGAGCATCAATCACCTAGTTGACAGAGGACAGGTTGAGGGCGGGCTTCTTCAGGGAATCGGATGGGTCACCCTGGAGGAGCTGAAATACCATCCGGAAACAGACGCCCTTTTGTCGGATTCGCTCGCAACGTACAAGATACCCGATATCCATTCAACTCCGGGAGAGGTGGATATAAAATTCCTGGAATGCCATTCAGATAATGCGGGGATCTACAACTCCAAGGCAGTGGGAGAACCTCCTTTCATGTACGGGATCGGCACATATTTCGCGATTCTTGAAGCCGTTCGGGCTTGCGACCCGGAGATCCGTCCCGTTTACTCAGCCCCGCTGACAAATGAGAAGATCCTCCTGCTTCTGCAGAAAAAGCGCTAGAGCAGCCGATATTGAAACTCAGGTATACAGCTTCCAATGTTATGCGTGGAGTACTCATCTACTCCATCGGGGATTCTATTGCCTCAATCATCCTGTCGGAATTCTCACTCCTGCGGATGCTGGGTATGATGTTCATCGGCGGAACTGTCTACGCCTTTGAGATCCCGAACTATTTTAGATGGATAGACATAAAAACCACGGAAGTAAGAGGTCTCAAGGGATCACTTTCAAGAGCAGGGCTGGCCATTCTCTATTTCAATCCGCTCTGGATAGCACGGCATCTTCTGTTCATTCAGATTCTGCAGGGCGGCTGGAGCAGCATAAACTGGACCCTTCTCAGGCTGGGGCTATACGCGTTTATGGTAAACGTACCTGTAGCGTTTGCTGCCAATTATGCAATCCAGAATAAGGTCTCCTTGAAATGGAGATTCCTTGCAAGCGCGGTGTTTTCTTCACTGATGGCTATTTATTACGCCCTGAGCCAAGTTATCTTCTAATTGGGGACGGAGGTAATTAGAATTTCTAATTACCTCCGTCCCCAATTACATCAATTCATCCTTATTTATCTGATTCCGAAGAAATCCCTTATGCGGCCGAGCAGATGATCCTTTCTGTCGATCCTTACCGCCTCATCCTCCTTGGATGTCTGGTCAATAATCCTCCCGGAAAGGTCTTCCAGCCTCTTCTGCAGTATGGCGGAGAGCGGTTCTATGATCGACTCTTCGTTCTCCAGTAATACAGCCATTCCCATCTTTTCAACAACAATAACTTCAGTTTCCGCAAGGGCGATAACGGAAGCCGAACGGGGCTCGCCTGTAAGCAGGCTCATCTCACCGAAGTAGTTTCCTGACTGAAGGTCGGCAAGATGAGTTTTGCGTCCGGAGTCATCGGAAACGGACACATCCACCTTCCCGCTCATGATAATGAAAAGTGAATCCCCTGAATCTCCCTGCTGAACCAGTATTTCTCCCTTGGAGAACAGGAGTTTGGATGCGCTTGAAGCCAGTTCCTCTATCTGATCGAAGGAGAGCGGCCGGAAGAGTTCGACATTCCTCAGCCCATTGATGACTTCCTGCTTGATGGTATCCCTGATCATGTCATCATGCTCGGCGGATACCTCTCTGACTGTAACATCCCTGATCGGGAACGGTATGGTCAGGCCTCTGCGCCTGAGGATATACCAGATTCTGGTTCTCACGGCGTTCTCTATCTCAGGTCTCCGGTGGTATTCACTGATCCAGAATCTGACATCGTAATTGACTGAATACTCATCGAACTCTTCAAGGAACACCTTGGGCGTCGGAGTCTCAAGAATTCCATCCATTGCTTCAAGAGTAGATGTAATTACCCGTTTGATCATTCCGGGCTGATGGTTATAGGCCATGCCGACCTGCACCCGGCACATGTGATTCCTGTTCGGCCTGGAATAGTTTGTAACGATATTCTTGGATATTGTCGCGTTGGGTATCGTTACGTGATCACCGGATCTTGTTCTTACTGTGAGTGTTCTCCAGTTCATCTGAACAACGACTCCTTCGTCCTCCTCCATGCTGACCCATTCTCCAAGCTTGAATGGTCTTTCCATCTGAAGAGCGAGCCCGGCAAACAGGTTTCCCAGAATATCCTGAAGAGAAAGACCGATAACGGCAGAAAGTACTGTGGAGGTTACAAGAAATCCGGTAAGTCTGACGCCGAATACACCGTTAAGAACGGCAACTGCCACAATAGTGAGTAATATGAAATTGATAATATCGATGACGAGTCGAGGTATATGTACATCGCCCTTTTTCTTAAGAAGGTAGTCCCATAAGAGCAGATTCAGAATTCGAAGAAGTATGTTCGAGGAGAGCATGATGGTGGCAGCAAGGGCTATCTTCGAAAATGTTGATTCCCCCGGAACCCCGAACATTTTCATTATAAGATATGTGGCGCCTGCTATGCCTGCGAAAAACACCCACATTCTCAGACGACTGCCGGGAGCATGTTTCCGGATGATCAGCAGGATAAGTCCGACCGAAAGACCAAGAACAACAGCCTGAACACCATGTACGATCATCTCACCGCTCAAGAAAGTACCTCCCTGATTCATGTAATGATGCCGATACAATAACCGATACATAAAGGGAATGAAATAGCGGAGGGTTCCTTCCTTTTTAGCTACTGTACATCACCAATGGTTTGGAATATTGTTTTGTGTGGATTGTATCAGAAGTGTTCATTCAAAACACAATTATTAAGATTGGGGAGGATTATGCTTGAACTTATTTTTGCAGCAGCCCTCATGGATACGGTTATCGCCCCGGTGGACTTTGGAACGGTTTATGTGCACGAATGGGGAGCGGTAACATTTACGGAAGAGAATATAATTTTCGGAGCTAACCCCCTCACCGATCCGGATTCCGATCCCATTGCTCCCTACCAGTGGGAGGAACCTGTTGCAAGAGCCCCCATTGTCTATTTCTACGGGGCAGAGTTCAGTGGTACATTCACCGTAACAGTACATTCAGGGAGTTTCATAGAAACGCTGCCTTATCCAGATCGTTTAGTAAGCACATCACCAATGCCTCCGCAGCAGTCCTTCAATGCGGCCTGGGAGATATGGGAAACAACGCTGAACCAGGAGTATTTAGTCGAAGAATACTATTGTGTCTCATCAGACATACTTGATATCTGGAGAACCCCCCCTTCTTATGTCCTGACATTCAACGATGGATCGCAGGAGAAGTTCATATACTACGAGTGTAAACTTGTACCCTCCTCAGAGAATGATTTCTACCCGATCCTGCTTCAGGAAGACGGCGCCGTTCTTGATCCTGATTACAGAGGTCCCGCAATGTGGTTCGTTAAAGATGGAGAAAATGTGGTCATGGACAGGATCATGGGTGACGACCCGCTGCAGGGGATAATAACCCCAGACGGTCCGCAGAACATCTATCCGGGAATACTCTGTGACTGGGCCGGGGGCACCATGAAATCAGAGGAGCTGGTTTCAATGTGGGACACCTGGGAAGGCTGGATATTCGATGGTTCATGGAGCGGTGACACCCTTCTGATCTTCCCTTTTCCTGGAAGCACCATTGAAGGGATGACAACTATCAATCTGCGAACGGACAATGATCACGAAGTGAAGTATTCCAGGTTCTATCTGGGAATTCTGTCGTACTGACTTTCAGTCCGGGTCCTGTGTGGTTTTTACTTCAATGCTGCATTTAACAGCCAGGGCCGCAATTGCAGCAACTGCAGCGTATGCCGGGATGAGGGCAACCCCAAGTATCCCCATTGTCAGGGGAAGCTCGATCAGTGTCTTACCGGATTCATTTCTGATGATTATGTGCCTTATGTTTCCCTGGTGAAAAAGCTCCTTTATCTTTTCAAGAAGCTCGCTTCCGGAAACTTTGAATTCATTTTTCTTCGATTCGCCCGAATCAGTCATTTTCTAACCCCCAGATGATCATATCCTTTTGCATTAATACTTACTCTCTCTCCGTCCAGAAATATAGTCATTTCTCCATTTCCTGTCTCTGCGCGGCCTATTTTCGAACATCCAACTGATGAAAATTCAAGGCCTACAGGCGCCCCGAACAGCAGTACATAATCCTCTCCCGCAGCAGATGCAGCCAGAGGGTTGTCCTTCACTGAATCGAAGAACAGGGTTTCATCAATCTCAAGCACCGTATCAACGGAACTCTCAAGGGAAAGGTGCGATGCTTCAGAGAAAAGCCCGTCTGAAATATCTATCGCGCAGCGTATACCCGCTTTCCTGAGTTTAATACCCAGCTCCAGCTCCGCTCTCGGTTGCAGAAAGGCTCTCAACTGCTCAAGCTCCGCGCTGGAGAGAAACCCGGAACGTGGTTTGAGATCCTTCCCGGACAGCCCACCCGCTTTCTCCAGTTTTGCAGGTGCATCAAGAGCCCGGCCAAGAAGGCCGGTTATCCAGAGATTATCACCCGGATGAAGGGATGATCTTCTGAGGATCGTATCCCGATCCTCCCCCTCACCTATAACAGTGAGAGTGATCCCCAGACGTTCTCCCCGCACTGTTTCACCACCTGCCAGGATTACATCCTCCCGTTCCGTCAATCCCTGATAAAATCCTTCTATCCAGTTCACTCCGATGCCCGGATCAACAGATAAAGCGGTGAAAAACCACTTAGCCGTGGCGCCCATTGCCGCGATATCAGAGAGCGCGGCTTCCAGCAGACGCCTTCCAAGAATTTGCGGGGGAGCCCACCATCTATGAAAATGCGTACCCTCGAAGAAACTATCCGTGGTAACAACAGGACATCGAATCCCCGGCAGTACAGCGCAATCATCTCCTATAGAGTGAAGAGAAGGGAACTTCTCCCGGAGCCTTCGTATCAGCCCCCTCTCCCCTAGTTCAGAAACTCTCCTGTTCACAGAAGTACTATCTTTCCAGGATAACCTTCAGATGCTCCTTCGCAAGGTAGCCTCGGTGCTCCGGAGCTGTCATGATGGCACCTTCAATTGCGCTCTTCCCCCCATGGCAGGCGCAATCAGTCTTGTTAATATCAATCGAATGAAGCACGATTTCAAGCGTCCTCCTGGCACGAACGGTATTCATCCTGAGATTTGCCAATACACCTTCTACGGAAACATCCTCTTCCGTTTCATGCCATACGTCGTAATCCGTAACCATACACAAAGTGGCATAGCATATTCCTGCTTCCCTCGCAAGTTTTGCTTCAGGAACAGCAGTCATCCCTATAACAGAATGCCCCTGGCTGCGGTACACTCTGCTCTCGGCTCTGGTCGAGAACGCGGGACCCTCCATGCAGACCAGTGTACCACCGCTATGAACCGTTGCGTCCGCCTCTTCGGCCGCACTTAGCAGAATACCTGAAAGCTCACTGCAGAATGGGTCACCGAATCCGATATGTCCGACTATTCCTCCACCAAAATAAGTGGATCTTCGGATACCCTTGGTCCTGTCGTAAATCTGATCAGGTATCACGAAATGACGGGGGTGATATTTCTCCTGAAGGCTGCCGACAGCGGACACAGAAATCAGCTGGTGAACTCCGACGTTTTTCAGTGCATAAATATTAGCTGCGTATGGAATCTCGGAAGGCTGCAGCGTATGACCCTCGCCATGACGCGGCAAAAATACCAGCGGGATATCATTGTAATCCGCAAGGATAAGGGGTGCTGATGGTTTTCCGAAGGGAGTCTCTGTATTCAATTCCTGCTCTATTCGGACACCTTCAAAGGAGTATACCCCGGATCCTCCGATTATTCCGATGCGGTTTTTCATTGTAATCTCCTCATTGAGTAAACTGCTGAAGTACATGTATTATATATATACTCACTCATCAATGGTCGAAGGGAAACGCTGCATGCAGACGAATGAGAGTTCAAAGGAGCAGAAGGTGAAGGTATCCGGGTTAACCTTCGCGCAGCTGAAAAAATGGGTTACTGTGGATCTTGGAATGAAGCCCTACAGAGCGCAGCAGCTTTTCTCCTGGATTCACCTGAAGAGGGTTATCTCGTTTCATCAGATGACCGATATTTCACTTTCTGCAAGAAACCGGCTTGACCGGGCAGGTGAGATAACCGCACTTGAATCCTGTGATACCATCGCTGCAGATGATGGAACTGTGAAGTACTCCTTTGCACTGGAAGATAGTGAAGTGATCGAATCTGTCCTTATCCCCGACTCTCCAAGGCTGACCGCATGCTTATCAACACAGGCCGGGTGCAGATGCGGCTGTACGTTCTGCCAGACGGGAAGGGGAGGCTTCAGGCGCAACCTTCGAACCGATGAGATCGTGGCTCAGCTCTACGGCCTTCAGAGCAGCAGCAACGATAGGATAACCAACGTGGTCTTTATGGGCATGGGCGAACCCATGGATAATTTTCCGGCCCTCAGCGATGCCCTGTCCATAATAAGTGATGATAGAGGGATATGCATAGGTGCAAGGAAAATAACCGTTTCGACCGTGGGTATTCCCGGTGGCATAGAAAAGCTTACGCAGCTGGATGGTCAGTACGGACTGGCAGTTTCTCTTCACAGCGCTGTGGAAAGTACAAGATTGAAGCTGGTGCCGGTAGCAAAAACTCTGCCGCTTCGGGAGCTTAAGAGGGACATGAAGGATTACATCAGCCGCAAAGGCAGAAGGATAACCCTTGAGTACTGTCTTATCGCAGGCATTAATGATTCTCTTGAAGAAGCCTCCGCCCTTGCGGAATTCGCCGGTGATATTGAGTGCAAGATCAACCTTCTGATTTACAATCCCGTAGAAGGCGCTCCATACAGAAGACCGGACACTGAATCGGTTAACAGATTCATGCACTACCTTTATCCCAGATGTCAGGCGGTTATGCTGAGGCGCTCCAGGGGAAGTGACATTGCAGCTGCCTGCGGTCAGCTTGGACCTGGTGCACGAAACGATTAACCGGAGGCTTTCCTCCGGGTCAGAAAGCTATTGACGCACTTATCTGAAGACCTGACAGATCTTTTCCCGTTTCTCCGCCCAGCGCGGAACCAGCACTTACCCATTCAGGAGTAACAACGATATCGATCGAGGTTGACTCTCCAAGATGTACGCGCGCACCCAGTTCAGCTCCGATAATGCCGGCTCCGGTACTGGTTTTATCCTGGTTATCTTCAGGGCTGTCCCAGAGAAGCATTCCACCGCCGTATATCCCAAGCAGTGGTTCGATTCCACGGGGGCCTGCATATCTTCGATAAAATGGGTACATCCTATAGCCGACTGTCAGCGGCAGGCCGGTTACTGAACCCCAGTTATCACTGTCTGTGCCTGCACTCAGGTAGGAAGCCTCAATGATGAAACAGTTTCCAAGTGATGGAGGGATCTGCAGTGAAACGATTATTGCAGGTCCGGGCGTCAGCCCTGCATCTGAATCGAAAAGGGCAGGCATCCAGACTCCCCCGCCGATTGAAATTTCAAGATCACTTCTTTCCGATGCAGCTGCCATAGCTGTCAGCAGGGCCAGGAACAGGATGGTAGTTCTCATAGTACTCTCCTTACTAAATCAATAGAGATGAACAAAGTATACAAAATGTTTAAAGTAATGACCTGACACTATGATTCGATCCCGATGCGGGCCTGCAGGTTCTCCGTTGCATAGTAGTGTTTTATTTCCCTCATTTCTGTAACGAGATCAGCCGCTTCGATAAAACTCTCCGGAGCATAACGCCCTGTCAGCACAAGCTCTACATTGTCCGGTCGCTGCAGAATCAAATGCATTACATCATTCTCGCTTAGAAGCCCCATATGAACTGTTACGTTCAGTTCGTCCGCAATAACAAGATCGTAACTCCCCGAGAGGATTGCGGTTCTAATCCTCTGAAGGCCAGTTGAGGCGGACTTCATATCCTCCTCGGAAGGCTCTTCCCCCTTGCATATAAGCTTTGGAGTGCCGTACTGTTCCATTGTGATCAAACCTGGGAAATGCTCAGGCAGGCAGAGCTCCGAGTAATCCTGTCCCTTCATGAACTGCCCGAAGTAAACCTTCATGCCCGCGCAAGCGGCTCGCACAGCCAGACCAAGGGCTGCCGTGGTCTTACCCTTGCCGTTTCCCGTGTAGAGTTGAAATTTTCCTGTCATTGCTCCCTCCTGTACAAAGATATACCGGTTATTCCCTGTGGAAAAGAGGTAGTCAGCATATACTATCTTACTTTCCTCCTGCGGTTCCTCAAAGGTTATATTCAAACTTACGTTAATTCAAACCAGAGGATCAGCAAATTGAATCCATTCATCCGGGGCGACGTAAATCTCATCAGACAAGGAAAATACATTTACAGCGGTTCCCTGCTGTTTGCCGATATATCCGGTTTTACTGAACTGACCGAGAAGCTTGCGCTTCATGGCAAGAAAGGCACTGAAGATCTCACGGAGATCCTCAACCGGTACTTCCGGGCGATGTATGAGATAGTTCGTGAACACGGCGGCATAAATATATCCTCTGCCGGAGATTCCATGCTTGTGCGCTTTTCAGAAAACCATGACCCTTCTGCATGTGCCGGGCAGATGATGACTGAAATGGTGCATTTTGAAAACCTGGAAACAGATGCCGGTATCTGCAGGCTGGGCATAAAGATCATTCTGGGATACGGCTCATGGACAGAATTTATCATAGGGGATGAAAAGGGCGCTCATATATTCCTTGCCGGGGATATCATTGAGAAGATGGCCTCAGCGGAGGATGCAGCGGTCAGTGGAGAAACAGTGTCGGTTCGGTCAGAGGAGACTGTTGTCCTTGATAATTACAGTTTACCTGACTTGCCGGATACATCGTTCCATATCCCCGGTACTGAGAATCTACAGGGAGAACATCGATCAATTACTGCTCTGTTCGTCAATTTCACAGGATATGATGCAAAAGTGCCTCCCCACAGGCAGATCCAGGATCTCTATCTTGGTATTTCAGAAATCGCGCAGAGGAACGGCGGCATCGTTCAGATGGTTGATAATAACCTGGTGGGAGGCAGCAGGTTCTTTCTTCTCTTCGGTGCCCCCCGCTCGTACGGTTACGATCTCCTTCACGCTGTGCAGGCAAGCCTGGAAATTCTTAATTTCATATCGGACCAGAAGATTTTCAGTATCAGAATCGGAATAGAGGAAGGTTTTGCATTCGCAGGTGTAATAGGAGACTCATGGAGCAGAAAGTACACAGTCATAGGAGATGTGGTGAATACTGCAGCGGGGCTTGCAGACTCGGTTGAATCCGGTTCCATAGCCGTTTCGGACAACGTATTCAGAATGTCCCGCAGCAACTACAAGTACCTTGATATGAAAAGCATCATGCTGAAGGGTAAGGAAAATCCCGTTAAACGTTTCCTGCCGATTGAAAGGAGAATCGACCCGGGCGATAGATACCGCTTCGTCGGAAGAGACGAAGAGCTTTCCCGGATACTCTCAGCAATCACAAGTGAAAACTCGGTTATCGTTGTTGAAGGCGGAGCGGGTATAGGTAAAACGAGTTTGCTGAAAAAAATTTCGGAGCTGTTAAAAAAGAAGAATTATACTGTACTTTTGGGATCTTCACCGGAAAACAGCGAGACAAACGATATTTTTGCATCATTGATTGGAAACATATCCGGAATACTGGAGAGTGATCTGCGCAACACCAGAGGGAATAAACTGAGTGCTCTTATCAGAAAGCTGGATGACCCCGGAGGCAGGCTTTCAAAGCGGGAGGTTTTCCTGGGCAGAATGCTTTTCTCTCTTAACTATCCCGGTTCGCATTACGATGCTCTGCCACCGAAATTGAGAAGGGAGAATCTACTGGATGGTATCTGCGAGGTGATCAGATCATGCAGCAAACCATTGTGTGTAATTCTTGAAGATATTCACCATTCAACAGATATGGATATTCTAGCGGTAGAATATATTGCCAGGTATCTGCTTGAATACTCGGATGTGAATATATCCTTCGTCCTTTCAAAAAGACCTGACGAACGGGCACTCTTCAGCCGGGATGATATTCCTGTTCTAAGATTGCTTCTGGAAGGCCTGGAGAATTCGGCGTCCGATGAGCTGATGCTTGAAATACTCAATGGAACTCCTCTTGAGAATGCAATCGAGATCCTTATCAGGGAAAGAGCCAACGGAAATCCATTCTATCTCACACAATTTCTTCTATACCTCAAAGAGGAAGAGCTTATAGCCCGAAAAGAAAACTTCTGGGTCAGGACAGCACAGTACAGCGATGAAAAGCTGCCTGGTAATGTCTTCTCAATGATCATGGCGAGAATAGACAGGCTGGAAAAACGGGCTAAGGAATGTCTGAGGATCGGAAGCGTTGCGGGTTTCAGATTTGACGAGGAGATCGTAAGAAGAGTTCTAATGAGAAATGTTCATGAGAACCTCATGGATTGCACCGATGCAGGTCTTACATATCGTTCGAAGCTTAAGGATATGGAATTCGTTTTCTCTCATACGCTGATCAAAGATGTATCCTACGATTCCATTCTTAGGAAACGCAGGAAGGAAATCCATGGAGATATAGGTTCAATAATGGAGGAAATGTATCCTGACAGCCAGGAAGCCCTCTGCTCTTCTCTCTCCAGTCATTTCAGAATATCGGAGGAATTCGGAAAAGCCCTGAAATACAGCTATATGGCAGGGGAAAAGGCATGGTCTGAGTACAGGAATCAAAATGCCATACAGCACTTTCTGGACGTTGTCGATATTATTGAAAACCGCAGGATCAGCGCTTCGGACCAGCTTGCAGAATGCTGCAGATACCTCGGAAAGATCCATGATAGAATGGGCAATTATGACGAGGCTCTGAAATATTACGAGAAAGCTCTGGACAAATCCATTGATATTGAACTGACAGGTGATGTCTCGTTGGCTATTGCTGACATACACTACACCCGCGGAGAAGTTGACAGGTCAATAGCTTTGCTCGACAATACCGAAAAGATTCTTCTGGGAGACCACGAAGAACACGACGTTCTTTCTATCCGGATCGAGTGCTTCAGAGCATGGGTTTACTGCGTCATGGGCAAAAACGAACTCGCCATGATAAAAGCTCTGAAGGCGGTGGATCTTGCTGCAGATCTGCGTGATCTTGATGAAACTGTGTCGGCCCGTCAGCGAGGCTTCTCTTACAATACCATCGCTACTGTCCACTGGGCCAATGGGGATTATACGGAAGCACGGGAGTTCTATCTAAGAGCTCTTAAAATAGCTCAGAAATACCATATGAAGAGGGAGATCGCAGTTACCTATGGCAATATCGGACTTGTTTCCAGCAAACTTGGTGAGTTTGCTGAGGCGATTGAATCCCTGAACAAACAGCTGACCGTATCAAAAGAGATCGGTGACAAGTTGATAGTCATGTCTTCCTACGGAGAGCTATCCAAGGTTTGCAGCTCTACTGGGTTATTTACCAAGGCTCTTGAAAACGCGGAGAAGTACAGGCATCAGGCTGAGGAGCTTCCAGCTGTTCATGATATGCTATTAGCGTACAACCAGCTCGGAGGCCTCTATCTTGCAATGGACAGATCAGATAAAGCCAGGGAACTTTGTGATACAGCACTGGAGCTTTCGGTAAGATCATCGTATGAACGCGAGGAAGCATATACGCTTACCCTCCTCGCTCTGGTTCTAATAGAGGAAGAGGACGAGTCAGCTGCTGAAAAAAGGCTCAGAGAAGCGGAAAAACTGGCGAGGAAGCTGCATGCAAAAAGCCTGCTTCTGGATGTGCTTGTTATTCTGTCAGACCTTCACCTGAAGAATGGCAGATCGGAAGGGATAAGGGCAATGATCGAAAAGGCAAGGGAGCTCGTCATTGAGATGGGTATAACTGCGGGAATTGCAAAGATCAGGCTGCTCTTAGGAAGACTCCATTTCCTGCTTGGCGAATATGAAGAGGGAAATATCGACTTTGATGAAGCTTTAGAGATTTTTGAGAGATACGGCATGAAACCCGCTCTGGCGGATGCATTGGCAGCATACTGCGATGCTCTGGATATGAGAAAGAAAATTTCCTCTGAAGAGAAGGAAAAGCGAAAGAACAGATTTTCCAAAGCCCGGGAGCTGGAGAAAAAGATGGGTATCCCTATTCGGAGGCGCAGTGCGCTTCTTCAGATTATCTAACCTCATGAAGAACATTATTCAAGAAGACACTGTTTCCATATCGGATAAACAGCTTACAAGAAGAGAATTTCTCAGGGCAACTGCCTCCATCGGGGGGCTTCTATTCCTGAATCTGTGGGGTTCAGGGTTCGCCTCGACTTTCGGCAGACTTTCAGATCAGAGCTGTTCCGGACAGGTTCTCCGGGATGGGGGACTTCTTTTTCTGCCGGATCACGGAACGATGTTTGTTGCATCGGATTTCCATACACGATATGCGGACTTCCAGATGTGGCTTGAGCGCACCCGGATTGTTGAAAGACTGAGGAATGGGGATGATGTCTACGGCCTTATCGTGGGCGATGTAGTGGACAGGAAGCCCGGAGATATCCATGCGGAGGATGACGGTGACACAAGAATAATAGAACGAATAAGGGAAATCCAGAACAATCTTGATGAACAGGGTGAGCGCTTCTTGTACATTCAGGGTAACCATGAGAACAGATGTGTAAGTATTTACGAGAAACTTGTAACAGATGAAGCAATGACAGCATCAAATCAGCAGCAGGTTGTGAAAAACCTGTTCAGCGGTGATCGCGGATCGTACTACCAGCAATTCAATTTTGTAAGCAGAATGAACGATGACAGGTACCGCTATCTTAAAGACTTACCAGTAGCTGTTATAACGGATAATGGCATAGTCGGCATTCACGCGGGTCCTTCCGGATCACTTAGTTCCCCGAAGGATATAATCGATCTGAACGAAACCGTTGTTCAGGAAATTCTGTGGAGCAGACCGATAGAAGTAAGAAAGGACGGGTACGATACCAGCGACCTTTCAACCTTTCTTCATCGTATGAACGGTTCGAGCCTTCTCGTGTCCGGTCATACACCACTGAGGTATCTGCCTGAAGAGTTCATTCGGGATAACGTTGGAGAGTACGGAGAGCAGCAGATCATTCTGGCAACAAGCTACGGCTCCGAACCCGCAGGGAAATCATTTCTGGTTCTTGATCTGAAAACAGTTTACGAAAACACATCTGAACTCAGAGCAGGCGAGGAGATCAGACTTTTAGAATCACAGCTGGCGCATATCACCCGCACACAACCACTAATGAGTTCTCAAAGTCATAGATTATCAGCAGGTTCACCTCTGCATCAGGTCTAGTATCGCTCCAGATACCTTTCGATCTCCCAGTGATGGATAACCTTGATGTATTCTTCCCATTCCCTTCTCTTGTTGAACATGAAATGCTTGTAAATATGCTCACCAAGTGCCTCTATGATCACATCGTCCTTCTCCAGATAATTTAGAGCTTCAAAGAGGCTGGAAGGAAGATGAGATATTTTTCTCCTGCTCTTCTCCCGTTTGCTCATCTTGAATATGTTCTCATTTACAGGCCTGCCGCAGTCCATTCCTTTTTCAATTCCATCCAGACCAGAAGCCAGAAGCACGGTAAGTGCCAGGTACGGATTACATGATGGGTCCGGTACCCTCACTTCACACCTTGCCTCGACTCCCTTTCTCGCCGGTACTCGTATCAGTGGAGAACGGTTCTTCTCAGACCAGGCAACGTTTATCGGAGCCTCGTAACCGGGTACCAGCCTTTTGTACGAATTAACAAGAGGATTGGTAACAGCCACAAACGCCCTCGCATGTTGAAGGAGACCGGCAATGAAACCTCTGGCACAGGACGACAGGCCGTCCTCACCTTCCGGATCATTAAAAGCATTATCTCCCGAAAGTGTGAACAGTGACATATTCATGTGCATTCCCGATCCGTTAACGTCGGAAAGCGGTTTGGGCATGAATGTTGCGTGAAGCCCGTGGAAAAGGGCTACCTTCTTAACCACAAATCTGAATGTAACTATATTGTCGGCTGTCTTCACTGCGTCCGCATATTTGAAATCGATCTCATGCTGCCCTGGAGCAACTTCATGATGCGCAGCCTCAACTTCGTATCCCATTGATTCGAGCACCATGGCAACATCCCGCCTTGCTTCCTCTCCCCTGTCCACAGGTGAGAGATCGAAATAACTTCCCTTATCGTGCGTTTCAGTGACAGGGTTACCTGAAGCATCCACATGAAAGAGAAAAAATTCCGCTTCAGGGCCAGCCATTACACTGTAACCCATTTTCCTTGCCCGTTCAATCTGCCTTATAAGGAGTGTACGGGGGCAACCGGGGAAAGGGCTGCCGTCAGGATTCGCCACGTCACAGACCAATCGGCCTACCCTCCCGTGTTCGGTAACCCATGGAAACACAGCAAATGTTTTGAGATCGGGTATGAGTACCATGTCCGACTCTTCAATTCTCGTAAAACCCTCGATTGAAGAACCATCGAACATCACCTGCCCATCAAGTGCTTTCACGAACTGGCTTTCAGGTACTTCAACATTCTTGATGATACCGTCGATGTCTGTGAACTGAAGGCGAAGAAAATGAACGTTATGCTCTTCGCACCTGGCAAGGATTGATTTCACTAAATCCGACATATGCAGCCTACTTTCTTATCAATTTACATAAATAGGTAGCTGTACTCGTGAATATTAACTTGATAGTTGCATTTCGATTACGAAATATAGTCAATTAGGCATTATTCGTAAATGTGGAAAAAGTAAAAGAATTGGGGTCAAGAATGGGGGCCGGGCCTAACATCTGAACATTTTGTCTGTTTAAATAAGAATCGGGTCTAATATCTGAACATAATGTTTAGATGTTAGGCCCGACCCCTTTTGTTAACTTCTGGGGCATTCAC